>CBDVDO010000371.1:0-2142 GCA_965372765.1 uncultured Anaerolineales bacterium | reverse complement strand
TATTGCTCCACGTTGCTACTTTTTTTCCTTCAACCGCTTACGGCTTTTCTGTTCAGCCTTGGGCGAAATGATGGACTAATCGTTCTTACGCTGTGTCCGCCGGATTTTTTTGCTTTTGAAAACTACCAATTTCGTTTCCATGTTAAATCCCTCATCACTTTAGTAAGCATCAGATAGTAGAAGACATCAAAAACCATCAATCTCCTCCGGTTCCAATCCATCCAGATTGTCAAGCTCAAAACTGCCATCCGGGTTTACTGACAATGTTCTGTGTACTTTGGCTGAAGAATATTGACCGGCTTTACTATTGTGTTGCCACCAGATTACTTTCTCAATCGCCATGCTTCCTTCGGGGCGTGCTGATGAGGCATCCCCTTCAAAAAGTTTGGGCAATACTGCTTTGATGGTTTCGGCGTCATCATTGTTAAACCCGGTCCGCTCTGATAATTGCGGGTTCATACTGCCAAATGTGACATAGATAGCACGATCCACCCGGTGTTTCATGCCCATGGTATCAGAACTCTTCTTGGTTCCGTCCCCCTCTCCACTGACACTCTTGGTTATTTGCGTACTGGTGATACTGACTGGCTCCACGCTGAAGGCAGACTGGATGGTAACCGGGCCGCGGATGGGAATGGAAACACCGTCCTTTGCCTCATTTTTAAAGGCAAAGAGCTGGCCGAAGGTGCGAACGTCCAACCATTTCTTGCAGGCAAGTTTGGCCGCTTCTTCCGGACTAATTCTCTGCCGATTAAAGGCATCTTTGCCAAGTCCATATTCATCTGACTCAGCCCGGGCCTTTAAGCTCGGCATACCGTCAATTTTCTTTTCATCAGACTGAACAAAAATGGCATGGCCGCCTTCCTGCAAACGATCTCTAATTTTTCTTTTCAGACAGACATCGGTGACCTCCCCATAACCGTCATAATTTATGCGTGGCCGATTGCCGTTTAATGGATCACCGTTTGGATTAGCATTTTTAACACTGAAAATAATGGCATAATCAATTTTATTTCCCAGGCTCATAATCTATCTCCTTTATTAGTTTTCATTATTGTCTGACTTTGTATTTCGCCAGTATTGTTTCTGGCAGTGATAACCCAACAGAAATTCGCCGGAAAGCGGCTTTTCGCTGGTCAAATCATCCGGTAAAAAAGCTGCAAAAACAGCATCGAGATCTTTCTTCCGGTTGGCTAAAAAGCCAGCCCGTTTCCCCTGTAACCTCTGCATGTAGGGCTGTAATCCCAACTCAATATTACGCCAGGTCGAAAAGGGGCGATCCGCAAAACGCTGCATTAATCTGGCGGCAGTTGTTGGCCTGCTCTCTCCTCCAACATTCAAGGCAACCTCTTCAATACGTTCAGCTATGGCCAGTAGACGGCCATATAAATAATCCCGTGATTTTCTGTCTTCTTCTAACGCCATTGTATATTTCCTCCGTTTTGTTTGATCAGGGTGGCGCATGTAAAACCCTTTGAACAAGGCACAGGCAACCCCAAGATGTTCTTCCCACAACCATTGTTTATCCGTTTTATATGCAGTACGATTACTGACCCGGCGCACTGCCGCAATCATTACATCCCGAGGGAAAGGACGCCCATCGACAATGCAGGGCAATATCCGCTCAAGCAAACTCTTTTTCAGGGTATCATTACTCTTTAAAATGTCACCGTAGGCAGCTTCTGCAATAACTCGGGGAACAGGGGTGCTTACCGGCCAGATTGTTTTTTTGATGGACTTTTTCTTACTTTTGGGATTTGGATATTCCTTGGTGTGACGTTGAGGCCAGGCGAACTGGGTGTGCCAGTCATGAATACGATCCAAAAATTCACTGGCGAGAAGTTCCCGGTAATAGATAATACCCATTCTTCCAGGTGTTGCTGAATCCAGTCCCATTACCACAATTTGCTCATTTGGCTCCAGCTTTGCTCGATATCCTGCCAGATAATTATTGAAACTATGAGCAAAGGATTCACCGAAATCCACAGCATGATCTATTTGATGCTCCAGCTCCTGTGCAATTTCCGGTTGCAAGGTAATTTCATCACCCAACATGGCCCAAGAATCTGTTAATGGTTCAGGGATGGCTTTACCGGAAACCGCCCAAGCGACATAGACTTGATCACCATTTCGGTAGCCCTG
>CBDVDO010000370.1:0-2154 GCA_965372765.1 uncultured Anaerolineales bacterium | reverse complement strand
CTTTAAAAATGTGAACGACGTTTATGGTCACCAGATGGGAGACCGACTTTTGAAATCCTCCGCAACGATTATTAGATCAGTTCTCCGAGAAGGAGATATCTTGATTCGGTACGGCGGAGAAGAATTTCTGGCTGTCCTTCCAGCCGCCTCAAATGATGATCTGATGTTGATCGGGGAACGGATCCGGAGAGGTATCGAGGCTAGTGCCCTAATGGACGGGGAGCAAACCGTCCGGGTGACTATCAGTTTAGGAGGAGCAGCTTACCCGAATCAAAACGTGGAAAAAGAAGATGCCCTGCTTCAGTTGGCTGACGAATCCCTCTATAAAGCTAAACAAACTGGCAGGAACCAGGTCGTCATTTCTGAATAACAGAGAATGTGATTAAATCTCCACATCAGTGCCGATACAAACAAAAGGAATAAAATTACAAATAACAGGAATAATAATTTCTCCCAAGGATGTACTGCAACTATCAGCGATTCGTTCAGTGTGTGACCTGGCAATTTTTCCCCATCTAAACCATATCGAAAATAAAAAAAAGCTCCTTGGAAATATTACCTCCAGGGAGCTTCTTGTTTTAATCCAAAATTGATTTTATGCCCACCATTTCTTCACAAAGGCTTTAGTACGGATAACAACATCGGACAGCGCCTTAAGCAGGATAAAGTTAAAAACCACACCAGCTATGACATTGCCCCCAAACCAACCCCAAATATAGCGCGGCACAGAACCTGGAGGCAGCAGGTCATAACCTTTCAATACTACTAATACGGACCATAATGATCCGATAATACTGGAAACAACCATGGCTAAAAACAAGTATAAACAATCTTTTCCTGACTTCATGCGGGGATCCAGTTTAAAGTGTCGGAAGACCCAGGCAGGCAGAAAGGCCTGAATTGCATTTGCTGGTAAATAAGCTAGAGAAATATAAAAAGGGGTGCCGGCAATTGCATTAGAGAAGAACGGGAAAATTGCTCCCGCAATCACACCCCAGGCTCCAAACCAGATCGCTCCAATTTGCTGAACGACAATACCAGTCCAGAAAAAATTCACCCCAAAACCAAGGGGGAAGCTGACGCTCCCGAAGGCGCCAACAACAAATCCAATGGTGATCAACAGGATTGTTATAGCGATATGGGTTTTTCCAACAGATCGTTTTTCACCTTCTTTTACTATCCAGATATCTTCTTCCCTGGTTTCAGATTTAATCTCATCAACCATCTTTATTCTCCTCCCCCTCAAAAGAAATAATACATTTGCCTGATTTCAAGTATATAAAATAATTTTACCATTATCCTTCTAGATAACATCCCGGCCAGGAATTAAATTCAATACCCATTTATTGAGAAATTTTCATCGTACTTTGGAAGAGAAGTCCTGCTATAATCCAATCATTCTCAGGGAGACAATTAATCTGACATCATGAATTTCAATCAACCCGTTTCTCATTTGATCCATAAACGCTATTCATGCCGCACCTATCAGGATCTACTTATCCAGAATTCCAACCTGGCGGATTTGGAGGATTTTATTGCCTCCTGCAAGATCGGTCCCCTTGGCAATCAAGCCCGTTTCAAAGTGATTGCTTCCCGGGAAGGTGATAGCACGTCATTAAAGGGTTTGGGCACTTACGGATTTATAAAAAATCCAACTGGTTTTATTATCGGGACCTCGAAGGAAAAGCCAGGCTCGTTGGAAGATTTTGGCTACTTGATGGAAGCCATTCTGCTGCGGGCAACAGATCTAGGATTGGGCAGCTGCTGGTTGGGAGGGACTTTCACCAAGAGTCGATTTTCCCGTCAATTATCCCTTCTGGATGGGGAAATAATTCCTGCGGTGGCCTCCATCGGCTACCCTGCAGGCCAATCCGCCTGGCTGGATAAAACGATCCGCGCAGGTGCGAGGGCCCACCGCCGCCGACCCTGGGAAAATATTTTTTTCACCAAAGAATTCGGTAATCCGCTCAATCCTGACAATGCTGGTAACTATCAGGAACCCCTCGATCTGGTTCGCCTTGCTCCCTCGGCGTCCAACAAACAGCCCTGGCGGGTTGTTAGGGAAGGTCATAATTGGCATTTTTTTCTCCAGAGAACAGAAAAATATCCTCCACCTGTGTTTAATTTTATTCTTAACCTTGCAGATCTCCAACG
>CBDVDO010000369.1:0-2169 GCA_965372765.1 uncultured Anaerolineales bacterium | reverse complement strand
ATTGGGTGAGGGATATTTTGAACTCATAGGGCACTCCTGAATAATTTTGAAAACCAGGATTGAAAGTTGTCCCAGCAGGCAGAATTGACCAATACCGGGAAATTCTCATTCATTATAGACCAGAACTGCTCAAGGGGTTGATGATATATTTGACTAACAAACTGTGAGATATGTCACTTTCAGAATCAGCCCTCCCGATGACATAATGAAGGGAAGATTGAAAGTCTCGGGGTTGGATTTTTGGGGATTGGTCCCGGGACGGAATGATCAAGGAGGAAATCATGGCGTTGAGCCGAAAGGTAGGTTTGTTAGCAGGGGCAAAATATAAAGGAGGGGGACCCATGCTGGCCTGGGCGCTGCACCGCATCTCCGGCCTGGGAATCATCATTTTTGTAACCCTGCACGTGATTGCCTCATTCTTTACCCAGCAGTTTGGCAGCGACCTGGGTATTTCTATTAATATCATTTACGAATCAATTTATTTCCAGTTATTTATTGTTTTCTGTGCGATATTTCACGGAGTAAATGGTTTCAGAATTATCGTGCTGGATATCTGGCCCCGTTTAATTCGGTACCAGAAGGAATCCACCTGGCTGGAATGGTTTGTCATTTTACCTTTGTATGGATTAACCGTATTTATAATGATCCAGCGTTTTCTGGAAGGTTAATCAGTCGAGGAGTAAGCTATGCGTTCAAGAGCAATGCCAAAACCCAGTTGGAATCTGGATTATATGATGTGGGTTTTTACCCGCCTATCCGGGTTGTCCCTTATCTTGCTGGTTGTGATCGGAATATCGGCAGGTTTGTTAATGGGTGCCCGATCCCAGATGGACCTGGGGACATTGATGCGCTGGACATTTTTTCCTAATTCAAATCATGTTCTGGATAGCGAAATACCCGATCTTTATTTATGGGCCAATGGATTCTGGCAGATCATGCAGATTCTGGTCCTGTTTTTTGCAGCAACCCATGGATTTAATGGCCTGAGGGTGGTTATAGAAGACTATTCCTTGTCTGGATTCTGGCAGATTTTCCTGCGGTTCCTGATCCTGCTGCTGTGGATTTTTTCCATCCTGGTTGGAATATACGTCATTCTTGGCTCCTGAGTGAGTTAAGAGGAGAACTGATATGCAAAAACATCAATATGAAGTGGTTGTAGTAGGAGCTGGCGGGGCAGGTTTAACCGCGGCATTATATGCTTCCAAAACTGCCAGCACCGCAGTGATAAGCAAATTATATCCAACTCGCTCTCACACCGGGACTGCTCAAGGAGGGATCGGCGCGGCTCTGGGCAATACCGAAGAAGATCGTACGGAATGGCATGCCTTTGATACAGTAAAAGGCAGTGATTACCTTGGCGACCAGGAAGCCATTGATTTTATGGCGGCAGAAGCTGTTAATGCAGTTTATGAGTTGGAACATATGGGACTGCCTTTCAGCCGAAACCCGGATGGAACCATCGCTCAACGTCCCTTCGGTGGACATACCAACAATGAAACCGGAAAAATTGTCCGCCGGGCTTGCTACGCGGCAGACCGCACCGGTCATATGATTCTGCAAACGCTATACCAGCAGAGCATCAAAAACAAAGTAAAGTTTTTTGATGAGTTTTACGTTATTGACCTGTTGATAGTTGATGGGAAAACTGCCGGTGTGGTTGCTTTGGAACTCAAAACGGGGGAAATGCACATTTTCCAGTCCAAAACAGTCATCATCGCAACCGGGGGTCACGGCCGGGTTTGGGAAATAACTTCAAATGCCTATTCCTATACTGGTGACGGTGTTGCTTTAACTTTGCGGAAAGGCATACCCGCTGAAGATATGGAATTTTTCCAGTTCCACCCAACTGGAATTTACCGCATGGGCATTCTGATTACGGAAGGAGTCCGGGGTGAAGGCGGCGTGCTGATTAATAGTGAGGGGGAGCGATTTATGGAGCGCTATGCTCCCACTGTCAAAGATCTGGCATCGCGAGATGTCATCAGCCGGGCGATGTATCTGGAGATAAAAGATGGACGCGGCATAGATGGAAAAAAATATTTATATATGGATGTCACTCCGGACGTGGTTAACCATTATGCAGATATTGACGGCAGGAAAAACCCTGATGGATCTCCCTACCGCGTCACTGCCAGTGATATCCTCAGTAAATTACCGGATATTATTGAT
>CBDVDO010000368.1:0-2169 GCA_965372765.1 uncultured Anaerolineales bacterium | reverse complement strand
TTTGGCCTTCAAATCGGCAAGACCACCCCAGTAATCGTACAGCTCTCCTTTGTGATGCCCATCCAGCCGTAAAGCCAGGGTATTGATTGTGAAGTCTCTGCGATGCAAATCCAGCTTGATACTTCCCCGTTCTACTGTAGGCAGCGCCGAGGGATGAGTATAAAATTCTTTTCTGGCGCTGATAAAATCCAGTGTCTCCGGCAGCGATTCACGAAGTTTTTTAGTCGACCCCATGATTGTCAGCTGATGTTTATCAATAAACCATTTTGCAGTGCCAAAACGGCTGTGGCTGGTCACCCGTCCTCCAAATATCTCCCGGACACTCTCAGCCAGTTTTATCGCATCACCTTCCACAACCAGGTCAAAATCCAGGCTGGGATGGTCAAGAAGCAGGTCCCTTACAAAGCCGCCCACAATATAAAGGGCTGACTTTTCTTCTGCAGCAATATCCGCGATCCGATTCAGCAGCTCCATCCGAACTTCGGGCAGGGTTGCTTCCAGGCGGGGAGAGAGATTCTGGCGTCCCGGCCTTGGACGACTGGGGGCAAGTATCTTTATCAAATCTGTCCGGGTTACAATGCCCACTATCTTTTTTGATCGGGAACTGACAACAGGGATTTGACCCCAGCCGGATTCTGTCATCACATACTGAATTTGTTCAATGGAATCGGAAGTAAATACCCGGACATTCCCGGCTTCCATTAAACTGGCGGCTGTCAATTCAAGTTCATGGGTCAACGCCCGGTCTACCGCCCGCCGGGTGAGCAAACCGACAATTTCGCCATCTTCCACAATCGGATAACCCTCATATCCAAACCTGATCATCATCTCAGCTGCTTCTTTAACAGGGGTATCTGGCGGGAGTATTTGCGGATCGCGGGACATGATGTCCTTTGCCCGGACAGCCGGTTTAACATATTGAGGCAAAATCTTTACCAGAGTCTGATGGATATCATCAATTGAGGCTTTGTTGATCAGGGCAGCCGCAGCCCGGGGATGCCCGCCTCCACCTTCAAAGACAGATAAAACCTCACTGACATCAATATGATCATCCGTGGACCTGGCAATTACCTGCACCCCGCTGGACGTGGTTAACAGGATAAATAGTGCATCCGGATCGAGCAAATCACGTAACTTGTGGGCCAGGCTGGAGAGTTCCTCATCAAGTTCTGTGGCATCTGCCTGGGCAATGATCAGGTTATGTCCATGGATGATCAGGCTCTCTGCGCATGCTCTGAGGTCTTCATAAATTTTCTGCTGTGCCATAGAGAGCGGATGATTTAAATAATCGCTAACGATGGATAGAATTGCCCCCCGCTCAACCAGGATGCCTGCAGCGAAGATATCCTCTGCAGTGGTTCGGGTATAAGTCAGTGATCCTGTGTCTTCGTAAATTCCCAGCAGCAGCAGCGTTGCCTGGATGGGAGTCAGGGGGATATCTCTCTCCTGGATAGCACCAACAAAAATCGTAGTCGTGGCTCCGATTTCCCGGATGATTGTCTCCCAACCCTCCGGCACATCATTCCGCAGCGGGTGATGATCAATTATTCTAACTTTCAGGTCGGAAACCATTCCCTTGATACTGGTCATGGACTGGGTATCTACCAGGCAAACTGATTCGATAGGCTCACCGGTTAAATCTCTCGGATCCAAAAATGGCAGCTCTACACCGTAGAGGGTAATAAAAGCCTCTACATTCCGGTTCAGCTGGCGAGGCAAAACCGGCGTGAGATGCTGCTCAAGCAGATAGGCTCCCAGCAGGGATGCCAGGCCATCAAAATCTGTCCGCTCATGAGTTAATATGATATCCATAGATCTTTCCAACAGGTAGAGAACTGTCAACGGTATTGTAACATCTTCTAGGAAGCGTGATAGTTTAGCCCAATTCATTGGGCGCTGTTATTAGCCCGGTCATTCATGACCGGGTTTACTGATTAAATTATGTGTTTAAAGTTGGAAGGTTTGATTCCCCTTTCCTGAAGGAAAGGGGCGAGGGGATAGGTCCCATCTTGAGCATCACCTACCCCCCAACCCCCTTCCAAATGGAAGGGGGAGTCAGGAACCGTTCAATTTCCTGCAAAAAAGGAGGGAGCCTGTCCTGAGTACAACCGAAGGGAACATAATCCCTTTAGCCCGGCAGTTAAAACTGCGGGCTAGTAATAAGCAAAC
>CBDVDO010000367.1:0-2189 GCA_965372765.1 uncultured Anaerolineales bacterium | reverse complement strand
GATTGGCCTTGTATTTATCGGTGCTCTTTTTCCATACAAAACTGTAGCGGTTGGCGTTGGCCTCAATCTTGGTCCCATCTACAAAGTATTTCTCTAGATCAACATATCCCAATTCAAACAGCTGTTCCACGATCCCATAGAACACTTCCTCCACCACCTCTTTCATTACCACACCCCGAAAGCGGTTGATCGTCCTGTGATCCGGCTGGCTCATCCCGCTCAGCCACATGAAGTGAATGTTTTCTCTCAGTGCCTTGGCTATCTTCCGGGATGAAAAAGTTTGCTGGCTGTAGGCATACACCAGTACTTTCAGCAGCATCCGGGGGTGGTAGGCGCTGGTTCCTCCCCCTTTGTATTGCCGCTTCAAGGGTGTAATATCCAGCCTATCGATCATCTCGTCTACCACGCGCACCAGGTGTCCTTCCGGGATCATCTCATCCAGATTCGCGGGCATCAGCATGGCTTGTTTTGGTGTGTAGGGTTTGTACTGTTGTTCTTTCATTCCCCCATTATATTAAATTTTTAGGGGCTGTGCCAATTACTTTTGGGACAGCCCCTTCCTCAATATTAAAATAATGAAATTCTTTGACGGACATAACGATATACTAAATAAAATCACTAATACTGAAGATCGCCTGAATTCCCTGGCATTCCTTGAACGGGGAGAAGGTCACCTGGATTTTCCCCGTGCCAGTCAAGCTGGTTATTTGGGCGGTTTTTTTGCAGTCTATACCTCCAACCCTCCTTCAGTACCTACAGCAGAAGACCGTACAGTCTTAACCGACGATGGATATTCTGTCTCGTTCCCTCCCCCTCTCGAGTATGACTACGCTCATCAAACAGCCCTGGATATGATTAGCCTGCTGAAAAAGATCGAAAATGACTCTGGAGGAAAATTCAAAATAGTTACCAGCAGCCAGGAGCTGGAGTATTGCCTGGAAAATGAAATAATGGCAGCCGTGCTCCACCTGGAAGGTGCAGATCCAATCCTGCCCTCCCTTGAAAACCTATCCTTGTTTTATGAAAAAGGGATGCGTTCGCTGGGTATCACCTGGAGCCGCCAGAATAAATTTGGTTTTGGCGTTCCTTTTCGATATCCCGGGTCTCCAGATTCTGGACCCGGGTTGACAGAAGAAGGAAAAAACCTGGTAAAAGCCTGCAATGATCTGGGCATTCTAATTGACCTGGCTCACTTGAATGAAAAAGGATTCTGGGATACAGCCTCCCTTTCCACCGCCCCGCTGGTTTCCAGCCACACTGCTGCCCACGGGTTAATCCCAAAATCCAGAAACCTGACTGATACTCAAATGAAAGCCATCTCCGAAACCAATGGCGTGGTGGGGGTGATTTTTTCAGTCAATGACCTGGATGGTGAGAGCAGACCCAAAAAAGATGCTCCGATTTTATCGATTGTCAAGCACATTCGTTATATCGCAGATCTTATCGGTCCGGAACACGTAGCTTTTGGATCCGATCTGGACGGCACCCTGATCCCTTCAGAATTGGGAGATGTTTCCGGTTTTCCTGGTCTTATCCAGCTTCTAATTGAGGATGGTTTTTCACCCTCAGAGCTGGAGCAAATCTGCTATAAGAACTGGCTTCGGGTCTTGAAAGAGACCTGGACATCCTGAGTATTTCCTGAATTCTTTCTTTCCTCAAATTGATGAATTTTTACAGAGATTCTGAATCCCCCTACTGTGAAATAATTTCTTGTTTTACACATCAATAATGCGATTTACCGTTTTTATCGCTCCTGTGGCGTTAAAACACCCCCTGAACACCTTTTGCTGACCTTTTTTAGTCCGATAATGCCCTAAAACCTGGAATAATTATCAGAAAACAAAAGGGACTGTGCCAAAAGTGCTTGGCACAGTCCCTCCGTATTTAACCCAAATGCTATCAATGTAAAGCGCACACTTCTATAAATGAACGGGCTGTAAAACACCGCCGCAAACGAAGTCCAAAAATAGGATGCGTAATCCTTGAAGGATTACGCATCCTATACGAGACGGGTTAATTATTTCATATTGATGTGATTTGGGTTATCTACAATTTGCCTTGTTAATCCAGTTTTCACTTCCCAATTCAAGGTAAACCGCTGATATTAATCAGCGGTTTTTGGAAAGTCTATCTATTAGTAACTCGATCATCCTGAAAGCAGGGTTTACTTAATTTAAATCTCCCTCAGT
>CBDVDO010000366.1:0-2196 GCA_965372765.1 uncultured Anaerolineales bacterium | reverse complement strand
GGCGGCCTGAAGCTGTGATGCATAGTTGGGGAAGTTATTTCGTCCACGTTCCTTAGAGAGTGAGAAAGTTATTTAAACCTCGTTCCTTAGTATATAAAGTACTTTTACCGGTTTTTCTTGAATTCAGAAAAATCAACCATTTACAAATTGACCAGCGATATTTGTGCCGAATGGTATTGATATGGAGAAAAACATGAAACAAATTCAGACGTCTTTTTTTATTTTCACAATATTCGTGACCATGTTCGCGGGATATCTATTTCCATCTGTCGCAGCGGCAGAAATGGATGATTATTGGGTAGGCAAGATTGTATCCGTACAGGGGAGTGTTCTGGTTCGAAGAGCTGGTACAACTGAGTGGATCCCTGTTCGATTGAACGATACGTATGGCTTTGGCGACATGATTCAGGTGCAGGAGCACAGCCGGGCAGCCGTTGTCCTCCGTAACGAAGCCATCCTCCGTCTTGATCAGAAGACCACAATTACCTTTTCCGCATCAGAGATAGAAGAAGAAACTTCTTTGCTTGATCTGCTCCACGGCGCTGCGCATTTCTTCAGCCCCACCCCGCGGAAACTTAAAGTAACCACTCCGTTTGTCAACGCGGCTGTGGGTGGAACGGAATTCTTCATAAGGGTTGAGAGCAACCAGACCCTGCTGTCCGTATTTGAAGGACGAGTGGCGGCCGTAAATGAAGCTGGAAGCCTTATCCTTGGGAACGGGCAATCGGCCATAGCCAAGACTGGACAGGTACCGGTGTCACAAGTTGTGGTGCGTCCCAGGGACGCAGTCCAGTGGGCTCTCTATTACCCGCAGATTCTGGATTATCAACCCGCTGATTTTCCGGGCGCCTCAACGACAGACTGGCAAGCCATGGTTCGAAAATCAATCGGTTTCTTTTGGGGAGGGGACCTGGCCGGTGCATTTTCCAGCCTCAAGGGAATACCCGATGATATTCGTGATCCGTGTTTTTTCATCTATCGCGCCGCATTATATCTTTCTGTCGGACGCGTTGATGATGCAAGCGCTGATATTGAGAGAGCGCTTGCTCTTAATCCATCTAATGGTCATGTCTTTGCGCTTCAATCAATCATCGCTGTGGCACAAAACAGAAAGGGGCAAGCCCTTGATCTGGCAAGAAAGGCTGTAGGTCTTGCCCCTGAATCTTCTGCTGCAAGGGCAGCGCTATCTAATGCACAACAGGCGCATTTTGATATCAAGAAAGCATTGGTCAGTATCAAAAAAGCAGCCAACCTTGATCCGGAAAACGCTTTGGTGCTGGCAAGACAGGCAGAGTTGCAACTCTCTCTGGGAAATCCGGATAGAGCGGTTGCTGCTGCCAGGCAAGCTGTTAGCCTGAATCCCGATATTGCACGCACACAAACTGTTTTGGGATTTGCTTATCTGACCGAAATCAAAACCATAGATGCAAAGAATGCTTTTAAAAAGGCAATCAAACTCGACCAGGGAGCACCCCTGCCGCGCCTGGGATTAGGGTTGGCAAGAATCCGGGAAGGTGATTTGAAACAGGGCCGTGGTGAAATTGAGATCGCCGCGAGTCTTGACCCTGACAACTCGCTTATCCGCAGTTATCTCGGGAAGGCCTATTTCGAAGAAAAGCGCGATAAGTCGGCAAGGAACCAGTTGGCAATGGCGAGGGAGCTTGACCCGCTTGATCCAACCCCCTGGTTTTATGACGCGATTCGCAAACAGACCATAAATCGCCCGGTGGAAGCCCTGCATGACCTGCAAAAATCAATTGAGCTGAACGACAACCGGGCAGTCTACCGCTCGCGCATGCTGCTTGATGAAGATCTTGCTGCCCGCAGCGCAAGCCTTGGGCGTATCTATAGTGATCTTGGATTTCAGCAGTTGGCCCTGGTGGAAGGCTGGAATTCGCTCAATACGGATCCCGGCAACTATTCTGCTCACAGGTTGCTGGCCGATTCATATGCTGTTTTGCCGCGGCACGAGATTGCGCGTGTCAGTGAACTATTGCAGTCGCAGCTCTTGCAGCCCATTAATATTACTCCGGTTCAGCCCAGTTTTTCAGAGACCAATCTGTTGATACTAGATGGATCCGGTCCGGCAGATTTATCCTACAACGAGTTTAGCACTCTCTTTAACCGTAATCGTATGGTGCTACAAGCCAGCGGCGTTGTGGGAAACAACAGCACACTCAGTGATGAGATCGTCCT
>CBDVDO010000365.1:0-2197 GCA_965372765.1 uncultured Anaerolineales bacterium | reverse complement strand
TCCAGAAATCAACGAAAAGAAACTTGACTGGCTCAGGTGGCTTTCCCGGATACCTCCGGGACCATAGTCATGATTACCCGGGCAGACCAGTACAGTATATCCATTCTCGCGTAGACGCTCCAATTGTTCTTTAGCCTGATCGAACTGCCAAACTTTGCCATCATCCACCACATCACCACTAATGATCACCAGATCGGATTGATGTTTATCTTTATTATTAAGAATCCAATCCACGATAAGGGCTGATTTTTCCCTGTTATTTGACTTCCCAATATGCAGATCTGAAAGATGAATAAATTTCATGCGTTTTCTAATTCCTCAACTCTTAATTAAACGAAGATAAAATGTATTGCCTGCCCATTCAGGGTCATTATCCTGAAATCCGGCTTGTTTGGCCAATTCCCGGTAATAATCAATTCCTCGAGGTTCTTCCGGCCAGGGCATGCCGTACCCGGTTTCAGTGACCTTATCTCCAATGCGGTAAAGAAGATGGACGATGAAGTGTTTTGAATCGGTTTTTGGCTTCTGGCTGATGTCCACATCCCAGAAGTGCAGTACACCTCCGGGTTTCAAAACCCGCCAGGCTTCCTGGAACACTTTGAGTTGGTCCTCATTTTTCCGGACATACATCAGGGAAAAGAAAGCTGTTACGTTTTGGAAACTTTCATCCAGGAATTTTAGATCCCGGGCATCCATAACAAGTTTTAAAGGTCCATCAGCAGCTTCCTGGAGCTCCTCTTTTCGGAAATCAATTGCTACAACATCCTTTCCTTTTAGCTGCCCAATGACCCCTTCACCGCCGCCGCCCAGGTCGAGAATATACCCATCACTATCAAAATCTTTGATATCCCATTCCACTTGCTGGAAAACATAATCAGATTTTTCCAGTTTTTCCATCGCGGTTTTTCCTTTCTCTACTATTGACCGGATGCGCAAATATTAATGGTTCACCCAAAGAGGATAAATGGCAAATTGTGTTTATTGCTCATTCATCCCCAAAAGGGATCTGCGTTCTGTAATTTTTTTTGCAGTCTCAATCTGATTGATCAGGATAATACTTTATTGTACTGCCCATTGCAAGAATGATGGCAAGAGCGAATACTTATTAATATCAGAATTTGAATATTCTTTTCCGCCAAGGATAGCTTCTGCTGCATTTAGTCCACTCTGGACAGCCGGTCCAATCCCTTCCCCCATATCGAGAGTTGCCAGGCCAATCGAGTCGCCAACCAGAAACATGTTACCTATCTTAAACTGGTCCTGATTCCCCCGCAAATAGTAAATATATCCCTCTGGTTGGAAATCCCTCTCAGATACCAATCCTGTCTCCTGCAGTTTTTTCACCAGATAATCCCAGTGATCCTGTATACTGCTTCCCCTATCTTTCAAGGCAGCGGCATTGCCACCTACCCCGATATTCAAATATCCACCCTCTTTTGGGACATACCAGGCATATCCGGGCAAACCATTATCAAGGAACCACAAACGGCAGTCGCCATCTTGCCAATCAGCGGAGAATTCCTCTTCCAGGGCAACAATTTGGGCGCCAGTTCGGGGATTATTCTTACTGAAAAACGTATGATAAACCGGGCAGTGCGTTCCTCCGGCACCAACCAGAAATTCAGCTGAATATTTTCCATCAATCAAATAACCCTGATCAATTAATGTAATCTTTTTTACTTCATGTGGTATTACCGGCACTCCAGAACGCTCCAGCAGCCAGTGATCAAATTCCACCCTGCGGATAGCATACTGCCTACCGGGGCGGATGACTGGAAATCCTTTCAGGAAAATCTTTAAAAAGGGGAAAGATGTCAGGCTGTGAGGGTAATCATGGGGTTCAACTTGCAAATCCCGGAGAACCTCCGGAGTTATCCAACCTGCACAAGTTTTTGGGCGAGGAAACGTTTTTTTATCCAGTACCAGGCAATCAACTCCTGCCTGTATCAGCTTCCAGGCGCAGGCAGCTCCCGAAGGTCCTCCTCCGACAATGATAACCCGATGGTGTTTCATAATTTACGACAGTCCGGCTGCGTATCCCCGATCCGGGTAAAAACTACTTGCCAGAGTTGGGTTTTCCTGGAACGGAATCCTCCTGCGCTGCTGAGCAGGTAGTACCTCCACATCCGGTAAAACCGTTCGTCATAGTGGTCTTTTAAATTCGGCCAGGCCAATTCAAAATTAGCGTGCCAGGCCA
>CBDVDO010000364.1:0-2212 GCA_965372765.1 uncultured Anaerolineales bacterium | reverse complement strand
TTTGTTAAACGGCAAATCTATATAAAGGAGAAACCAGGTCGATCATGAAAAACCCAGTCCAGGTTTTTATCCGGAATTTAATCCGCCTGGTGGTGTTCCTTCCCTTGTGGCTGATCTTTGCTCTGGGAATTTTTAACAGGGCTTGGGGCGGATCCAATATTAATCAATTACTAATTGGTGGGGTATTAACTGTATTTATTTTCTGGCGGGCAAATATTGTCGCCGGTATGTTTTTTATCCTGCCCCAATGGGAACGCCTGGTCCTGCTGCGATTAGGGAGGTCTGTGGGCACCCGGGGTCCCGGCTTGTTTATTATTCCGCCTTTCATTTATTCAGTAGCCCGGATACTGGATATCCGCATTCAAACTTATGAGGTGAAAGCGACCAAAACCCTGACAATGGATAATATTCCCATCGATGTCACAGCAGCAATTGAGCTGGAGGTTGAAAATCCCGAGAAAGCGGCAATCGCCGTCCAGGATTATTGGAAAACCACCGAATGGGCTTCCATGGAAGCCTTGAAAAGCACCATTGGTGGCAATGACCTCCGTCCATTGTTGAGCGAAACAGAAAGAATTGCCAGTGATCTAAAGAAAATCATCGATACCGCAGCATCAGACTTTGGGATTAACGTTCGAGCGGTTCGGATCACCGATGTAGGCACACCGCCCGCCCTGGTAGAAGAGCTGGCAGTGATTGCCCGGGCTGAGCGGTCTGCCAAGGCTAAACAAATCCAGGCCGATGCGGAAATAAGTGTTGCCAATGCCCTCGCGGAAGCTTCCACAATCTTAGCTAGCGCAGAGGGATCGCTGGAACTTCGCCAGATTCAAGCCATGCTGGATATGTCCAAAGAGGAAAGCGCGATGATAATTATTTATCCTTTGGATAGTCTCACGGGTAAAGACATTGCTTCTGCCGCAGCTGGCACGCAAACACAAGGGTTGAAAAAGAATTAACTGTAATAAACAGGATGCGGGATCCTTTAAGTATCCCGCATCCTCCACCTATATTAAACTCTGTTTTGTTTCTTTCTTAATCGATAACATTGGAAACGGTATCCTTAGAGGATACCCTTTACCTATATATTCTTGTCGTCATTCCCCTCCTAAATTACTATCAGGTGGGGTTCATGACATCCCACCGGGAAATCAAAGTTTCCAAATAACGGGATTTGATTTGCTGGTTGGCGAGGAGCTGTTTAAGGGGGGGAAGTTCCAATATTACGCCCAGAACTGCAGCCAGGGCACGATGGCTCCATAAAACCTGATTGTCAAAAATCAGGTTTTGCAATTTTCCGCGTTCTATGGCCATCAAGACCATTCTATAGATTCCATCCCTGGGAGTAATTACTCTCGCTGGGCGTGATTTCAACTGAATAGCTTCCACAGTGCAGGTTCGGAGACATACCCCACAGCCCAGACAGAGATCTTCATTCAAGCGGGCTTTTTTTAGTTTAGGTTGGTTTGGATCATTCGCTGATACTAAAGTCATAGCTTCGACAGGACAGGCAGCGACACATTTTCCACACCCGCTGCAGAGATTCAGATTGATTTCCGGGATGAAGTTTGTGGTGTGGATGGGATTCATGATCGCAAATCGACGAGCGGCGAGCATAGCTTCACAGCAGCATCCGCAGCAGTTGCAGATGAAATTTACAGCCTCCCTGACATTTTCACCAAATTGGACTAGGTTGTGCTCGTAAGCCTCCTGTAATAAATCAAGTCCTTCAGACACATCTACTGGACGGGCATGGCCGTGTCTTATCAATGAGCCGGCTACAGAGTTAAAGGTCATACAAATGTCCTGGGGGGCGGAGCAGGCTTGATCCAGGTGATCCATTTTATGACGGCAGTAGCAGATTCCAACTCCCCTGTGGGTGGCTGTTTTAATAACTTCGCTCGCTCGTTCATAATCCAAGACGTGAAGGGCGTTTTGATTGGTTAAGACTGGCTCGTGGACAAAAACGCGTCCTAGCTGTGTTTCCCCGACTGTAAATAGTTCCCGGATAAAATCTTCTTCCACATTCAAGTATTCATAAAATAATTCGCTCAGGACTTTCTGGTCAAGATCCTCACGGACACGCATCATGGAAAACTCAAAGAAACCTGCCATTGGCGGGGGTAAAACGTATATTGTCTTTCCATTTTGTTCGATATCAATCAGAACAGCCCGGGAAGCCATCTGGTCCAGCGCCTTTTTTGTGCTGGTCAAA
>CBDVDO010000363.1:0-2215 GCA_965372765.1 uncultured Anaerolineales bacterium | reverse complement strand
GGATATGCTCATTCTGGAGCAATCCAGCCTGTAAGAACTGAAGTTAACCCTGTTTACTATGATTTCCCGCCTGAAGGCGCCCTTGCGGAAGTAACGGTTCCTTACACAGATGCTCTCTGGACCCCAGGCGAGCGTTATCATGTGGCATACCGTTTTTATTACGAAACCACACATTGGATCAAAGATGTGGTTGAGGGACCTGATAACATCCCCTATTACCATATACTGGAAGACAAATGGGATCTCGAGTATTATGTTCCTGCTGCTCATCTCCGGGTCCTTCCGGCGAAGGAACTTACAGTCCTGTCCCCTGAGGTTCCCAGCATATCAAAAAGAATTGAAGTCCGGACCAGTATTCAAACCGTTATCGCCTATGAATATAATAAACCCGTTTTTATGGTTAAGGCTGCCACCGGGGCGGATTTCAGTACCGGTAAATACATCACACCTCCAGGACACCATATCACTAACTACAAGCGTCCTTCCAGGCATATGGCTGCTGGCAATTTAGCATACAATGGCTATGATCTTCCCGGTGTTCCCTGGATTATTTATATTACGGAGAGCGGCATCGCTTTCCATGGAACGTACTGGCATAATGACTTCGGGAAAGCTCTCAGTCATGGCTGTATAAATTTACCTTCCAAAGCGTCCAAATGGCTCTACCGGTGGACTCTTCCCAATGTGCCTCATAATCAGCAATCAACCTACAACGTCTCCGGCACCCATGTTGATGTCATTGAATAACCCCGGATATTTGTTTCTACTGCCCTCTTCCCATCCCACACCTGTCCAGGAGTAAATTTGACCTGGGGTAAACCAATTTTCTTCCTCCCCGGGACGACATCTCTAATATGATTCTTATTGTAGATTAGTGGCGGTTATCATAAAATAAACCTCAATAAGGACAAGATGTATAATATGTTAAGGAGGAACCAGATTTCAGATGCCAGCGAAACCACTTTTTACTGGTTTAGTATTTGATGATAATGACCAGGTAGTTGAAATCACTACCGTGGGGACGGAATCTTGTTATGTTGTTGATGATGCTGGATTCAAGAGGCATATCCCTTCGGAACAGGTCGACCGGCAGGTTTTAAATAAATTCCGGGAGTTGATTGAAGGCCATGAAGAAATAATCGGCGAGCAAGCTCTGAAGATGCTTGGAGAGGACGATATTTTTTCCCGGGCAATTTATATTGAACAGCTTAAGAACCTAGACAAACAATTTGATCAGCTGCTCGAAACCGGCTATCCCGAAGAAATCAGGACCTACATGGGAATGACCGGCTTTAAAGTGATTATCAATCATCATGGAGAAGTGATAGAGGTACAACAGCCCGGATTGATCGCAGATGAAGAATGAGAGATTTTCATGGAACATCCCGATATAGTTAGCGTTGATGAAGCCAATTTTGAATACCAGGTCCTGGAATATTCTACCCGGGTACCAGTCCTGGTTGAATTTTGGGCTCAATGGTCCCAAACCTGCCAGCGAACCAGCCCGCTGCTCGAGGCTCTCACAAGACAGAACAGCGGTCGATTCAGGTTGGCAAAAATTGATGTTGATCAAAATGTACAGCTAACTCAGCGCTATCAAGTCCACACGGTGCCTACACTGAAAACATTTGAAAATGGTTTGATCACCCGCCAAATCGTTGGGATGATAACCAATATGCAGGTGATAGATTTTGTCCAAGAAATTGTGCCTGGGACGGAAAACTTGTTAATTGAAAAAGCCACCAGTCTTTTCCAAACTGAAGAATACAAGGAAGTAGAAGAGATCAGCCGTGAAATCCTGGAAGATGATCCAGCACAGCCCAGGGCAAATCTGCTTTTGGCTAAAAGTCTGATCTGGCAGGGGAAATATCCGGAGGCAAAAGAAATTCTGGCTCAATTTCCATCCAGTCCTGAATTCCAGGGGGCCGAGAAACTCCGCCCTTTGATTGAAGCCTTGAGCAGGATAACTGAAGGACAATCTCAAGGTGAAGAGCCGCTGGACGCAGTCTATTTCCGGGCAGTTAAACTGATCAGCCTGGGAAATATCCCCGCTGCCCTGGATGGATTGTTGGATATTCTCAGAAAAGACAAAGGATACCGGGGAAATCTCCCCAGGGACCTGATCCTGGGTGTCTTTGAACTCCTCGGAGAGGATCATCCTCTAACTCAGGAATACCGACCTCAACTGGCGAACACCCTGTTTTAATTAATTGAC
>CBDVDO010000362.1:0-2228 GCA_965372765.1 uncultured Anaerolineales bacterium | reverse complement strand
GTTAACTCTGGTTCATAAAGCTCCTTTTAAAACCAGAAAAAATAGCTCCAGTTATGCCGGGAGCTATTTTTATCCTTTCCAATCACTTATCAGTTTTTTTAGGGACCTGCTAAAATACTTGCGTACTATATTATAATAGGGCATACTACACTAAGAAGATTTATCCCATACGAGTATCCGGAAAAATATTCTTTATACCCCTTGGGGAGAATATTAGATGAGTACTGTATCACTTCGTACGTATATACGTGAAATTGATTCGTTGATAGACCAAGGACGTCTGGACGAAGCAATTGCTCATTCCCGCCATATACTCTCAAAATTCCCCAAGCATATTGAAACATACAGGCTACTTGGGAAAGCTTATCTTGAGAGTAATCAGAACAGTAATGCAGCAGATATTTTCCAACGCATTTTATCAGCTGTCCCGGATGATTTTATCTCCTGTGTTGGTATGAGCGTCATTCGGGAGGAAGAAGGTAACCTTGCCGCATCAGTTCAGCATATGGAAAAAGCGTTTGAAAGGCAGCCATATAACAGTGAAATCCAACTCGAGTTAAGGCGTCTTTACGGGAAACGTGACGGCATGGAGCCCCCCAAGGTAAGGCTGACGCAAGGCGCTTTAGCCCGGATGTATATCAGGGGTGACCTCCTTAAACAGGGTATCTCTGAGCTGAGAACAGCTATCAGCGAAAATCCTGATAGGTATGACTTAAAAACACTCTTGGCAGAAACCTATCTGGTTGGAGATCAACTGGCTAATGCGATTGATACGGCCAGTGATATTCTCAAAAAATATCCGTTTAATCTTATTTCTAACCGGATCATGGCAAGATCCCTTAAAACTCATGATCATCCGCAGGAAATGGCTATTTGCACAAAACGACTCTACTCATTATCGCCGTACGAAGCCTATATATCTGAACATGCTCCGACCCTAGAACAAGTGCCAGATCGAGCAATTACAATAGATCAGATCAAATGGGACGAGTCACAACAAAATTTAAGCGCCAAGACCACGGAAAGTACACTTTCCTAGTCTAAAACCTCTGGAAGGATTGAACCTTCCAAAATTATAGGAGAAAGCGAAAGCATTCCTGACTGGCATTCACCCCCAATCCAGGAAAAAGAGATTATTATGCCTGACGAAAATATTGGAACTTCAATACCGGAAGACAAAAACCCAAATTCAAATAACAACGATCGGGAGAGTTCAGTTCCTGATTGGATGCAAGATGCCGGCTGGGAAAAGTCCAGCGGAACTGTGGATGAATCAATTCCAGTTTTTGATGATCTTGAAGGTGAGGACGAGATCGTTCCTGCAGATATTCCTGCCTGGCTGGAGGATGCAGCTCCGGAAGGTTTCAACTTAAGTCCTGATATCCCACCTGATCAGGACGGGGTAGAATCGCCGACTGAATCCCAGGCTATTATCGAAGATGATTTAATTCCAATCGCACCTGCTGCTGATTCCCCCCCTGAGGTTCTGGTCGCTGATAGCCAGCCAGCAGATATTCCAACTACTAAAGACAAAGAACCCGAAATGGATGTTCCTTCCTGGTTAATGAATCTTGAACTTGATGATGATTCCCAGGAAACAGCCATTGCCTGGCTGGATAATATGCCAGAAAGCCTCCGTTTTGATGATGAAAAACAGCAAAGTGATCCGAGTGCTGACAAACACATAGAGATGGATGATCTATCTGATGAACTGGATTGGATGGATGACCTTTATATCCAGGAAGAAGAAAAATCCACCACTGCCGAACTATCTGAAGATCTAGTCGCCTCAGAATTAATCCCCGAACAACAAGAAGCTGACAAATTATTCAACCTGGAAGAAATCTCATCAATCGAAAGTGAAGTTCCATCCTGGTTGAACGAACTCGGTGATGAAAGCGATTCTGTTCCTTCCGCAAAGCCATCACCTGAAATAGTTGAAGAAATTGTCCAAGATGAACCATTTACTTCCCCAGAAATTTCTTCTAAAGAATTAGATGAAAAATTTCAGCAACCTACCGATAGCGAACAAGTTGACAGTCTAATGCCAGATTGGCTTTCAGAAATTGATTCTGGAGACGAAATCCCTGCAGTAGAATCTCCCCCCGCAGCCCCAGAACCTACACTGGTGGCAGAGGAAGAGCAGCTAGACATACCTGATTGGCTGGGTGATCTTAAAGAAGAACAAACAGCTCAGGATACTGACGGCGAAACAGATAGCCTGGCAT
>CBDVDO010000361.1:0-2236 GCA_965372765.1 uncultured Anaerolineales bacterium | reverse complement strand
CTTAATTAAATCAAACTGTTCAAGATTATGGTGTTGGCGTTAGAGTAAAAATGGAACCAGGAGTATGCTCCAGCGTAGCCTCCGCTTCATCGGTGGGCACCGGCGTCACTAAATTTACCCGGACAATGAGAATCTGCCCTGGATAGATCGCATTGGGATCTTCCAAATCTTCGTTATATGCCAGAATATCCTCAACTGTGCTCCGGAGGGCAAAAGCTATCGAGCCGATGGAATCTCCCGGGCGGACCATATACTCCACTCGGAAACCTGACAGCACGTCGTATGGTATGGCTGTTGGCGTCGGCACAGTAGCGCCGGGCGCAGGGATGAGAACTTCATCGCCCACAAATAAAACCGGGTTTTGAAGGTCAAGGTCCAGCCGGTCCTCTCCTGCGTTATATACCAGCAAGGTGAATATATCTATGTCAAAATACTCCGAGATGGAAGAAAAAGTGTCGTTTTCTTCCGCAATGTATATCACTGCGCCAGAACGGGTCGGTGTCGGGCTGGGTGATGGGGTCTCTGTGGGAAGCGATTCGGTTGGCGTTAATGTGATAGTCGCTGTCGGTGGAACCGGGCTGGGCGTATAAGTGATCGTCGGTGTCGGTGTCTTGGAGGCAAAGATCGCCCCGATATCCAGCTGAGTCCCGGTCAGCCAAAAAATTAATAATGCGGCGCCTAGAACAATTAAAAGCCCGGTGCCGACAAATAGTAATATGTTTTGCCAGGACTGACTTTTCCGTTTCCGGTAAGAATTTATGATCTCTTTAGTTGATTCTTTGTCATTCATACAAATTTTTCCTTCCCGAATAAGCCCTTATTTTACCACCAAGGTTATTCTCTGATACTTAATCTCAGATCTACTTTTTTCATTTCTGTATAATTTAATTCTACCTTATTTTCTCAGAGATGACGACTCCACCCGATTTTGAGTAAATTTCAACGGCAAATCGAGAAAGAATCCCCTACAGTGAAGTTTTTCTCTGAATTAAGAATGAATCCACTACCCCAGATAGCTTCATTGGCCTGGATACAATAAATCAACTATCATTCCGGCTCTTCCACAACATTGATTTTTACCCAAAACGCCTTGGAATAGGGACCCACGCCAAATCCGTCCCCCTTTACATTGCGGATTTTCCAGTTTCCCTGATACGCGCCAGGTTCTTGCGGGGCGATCATATCAACCGAGACATCTACTGTATCTCCTGGCTGGATTGTTTCCGAAGTGAGCTCCAGGGAGGCAGGTGCGCCCATGGAATCTCCGCTCTCAAAATAAAGCAGATATCCGATAGTCCAGGGGCAGGAACCAGCATTCTGCAAGCGCCAGGTTTTGGTGAACTTCTCCCCTGGGGCAAGGGCCATGTCGTCCGGGATAGTAACATCCTTTACAAATTTAACCTGGTCGCAAGGCCCCGGTTTTGATCCA
This sequence comes from uncultured Anaerolineales bacterium, assembly GCA_965372765.1. Taxonomy (GTDB): domain Bacteria; phylum Chloroflexota; class Anaerolineae; order Anaerolineales; family UBA11858; genus B10-G9. The sequence goes on along the minus strand of CBDVDO010000361.1, from coordinate 807 downwards.
TCTTCTCCTCCGGGTGTCAGGGTCAGCATAGCGGAAGCTGCCGCGGGTGAAATGGTTTCCTCTGGACTTAATGTTTGGGCAGATTGGGGTTTTACAATTCCATCAGCGGCCAATTTGACAGCTACTGTCTTTGCTGCTTCGGTATACAGGGCGCCCGGTTTTCCCTCGGGCAGAGGATTATCCTGGGATAAATTACAGGCGCTCAGAAAAACAATTAGGGACAAGCAAAGGATAACAGACCATTTGTTCATAAGGCTTTCACTATATAAAAATTGTTGTCTCGATTCTATTTTACCAAAACTGTCGTCTTAGGTTGAGGGTTACTAATTTAAAACCACAAAGTCCGGCAATAAAGGAAACCAGGAATCAATCCTGTCAAGGTTATCGTCCCTGGTAAAGCTCCAACGAATATCGAAGGTAGGAATCAATCGGATAGGAATACGCATCATCTACTTCAACCCAGACATATTCTTCAGCCTCATCATTTAGCTGGACTTTATCATCATCTACCTGGCAGACAAAATCAAAGAAGATAAAATGCCTCTTCTCCCAAAAGCTCTCATCAAAAATAAATTCCTGAAAACACAGAAAGTCCGCTTCGATCATCTCTAGATTTGTTTCCTCTTTAATCTCCCGCTTTAAGGCGTCCAGCAATCGCTCTCCCAGCTCTACGTGACCCCCAGGAATGGTGTATTTACCGTGCCATTTATGCGTCTTTACCAAGAGCAGTTTTCCTTCCGGATTAAATATTAACGCTCCCACAGTGGGCTCCGGATATCGTGAATCTGTTTTCATCTTGCCGCCTTG
>CBDVDO010000360.1:0-2238 GCA_965372765.1 uncultured Anaerolineales bacterium | reverse complement strand
AGCTAACTCTCTTCACAAAAACCCTGGTTTGCAAATCATTCTGGGGCACGGTTCGGGGTCATTTGGACATATTTCCGGGAAAAAATATGGAACCTTGAACGGTGTACATACTCCGGAGGAATGGCGGGGTTTTGCTGAAGTCAGGTACGATGCTTCACTATTAAACAGAATCGTGCTCGATTCATTAATCGAAGCCGGTATATCTGCGCTTGCATTTCCCCCCTCCGCTGCCGTAATCACCCAGGAACGGGAAATTATTACCTGGGACCTCGAACCCCTGCAGTCCGCTTTAAGGAAGGGCCTGCTGCCTGTTGTATATGGCGATGTAGTCTTTGATACTGGTCGCGGAGGCACTATCCTGTCCACTGAAGATCTATTTTTTCATTTAGCGCTTCAGTTTAAACCGGAGCGCATCCTGCTTGCTGGAAAGGATCCGGGGGTGTGGGAAGATTACCCGGACTGCACCTCTCTGCTTAAGGAAATCACACCTGCTGATCTGCCCAATCTCCAGGAAATAATCCAGCAGTCCGGAGCGCCTGATGTTACAGGAGGGATGGAAGAGAAAGTGAAAAAAATGCTTCAACTCAGTGATAAACTTCCGGCCCTGCAAACAGTCATTTTCTCAGGTGAAGACCCGGAAAGGGTTCAATCTGTCCTGGGTGGAGATACTATAGGCACTGTCTTGCGCAGCTAGTTTTCTGGATTTTTATTCACCCGCCACTTTTCACAGATAACTCATAAAACCTTTCGGTTATAATGGATACCATCTTTAAAATCAATGAGGATGAATGGATATCTTATCGAAATCACAAAAACAACTTCTGGCACAGGAGCGGGATCTATTAAACCGACTCCGGCTCTCCCTAGCTGAATATGGAGTAAAAGAAGAAGATCAAGCAGCGCTATCAGAATCCATCCGACAGCTGGACGATTTCTTTTTACTTGTTGTGGTAGGCGAATTTAATGCTGGAAAGAGCGCTTTTATCAACACCCTGCTGGGAGATAGCATCCTTGCGGAAGGCGTGACCCCTACAACCACAAAAGTGAATATCCTGCGGTACGGAGAGGAAAAAGAAAAATCCAGCCTTTCAGAAAACGTTGAAAGTTTAACATTTGACGCGGATTTTCTTAAAGAAATCAGCATTGTAGATACGCCCGGGACTAATGCAATTATCCGGGAACACGAGGAAATCACCTCCCTTTTTATCCCCCGCTCAGATCTAATCCTGTTCATCACCTCTGCCGACCGTCCTTTCACCGAAAGTGAAAGGATATTCCTGGAAAAAATCCGTTCCTGGGGTAAAAAGGTTGTCCTGGTTATCAACAAAATCGACATTTTGCAATCTCCTGAAGCGCTGGAAGAAATCATTGATTTTGTGGCAGAAAATGCCAAAAGGACACTCAAAATCACACCTGATATTTTTCCAATCAGCGCCAAACAGGCACTCAATGCCAAACAGGGAAAGCCAGAGTTGTGGAAGGAAAGCCGATTTGAAGCGCTGGAATCCTATATCATTACTACCCTGGATCAGGAAAGCCGTTTACAGCTTAAACTGCTCAACCCGCTTGGTGTAGGCAAACATCTTTCCAATCAGTATGCGGAGTTTTTTGACCACCGGTTGAAACTGCTCCAAGGTGATCTGGATCTGATCAAGGACGTGGAAGATCAAGTAATCATCTTCCGGAAAGATATGCTGGAAAGTTTCCAGCTCAGGATGTCGGATATCATCAAGGTTCTGCTGGAGCTGGAACAGCGCGGCGAGGATTTCTTTACAGAGTACATCCGGCTGGGCAGGATTCTTGATCTGATGAAAAAAGGAAAAATTCAGAAAGCTTATGAAGAGATGGTAGTTGCCGATCTTCCAATTCAAATTGAACAAAAAGTGACCGCGATCATCGACTGGCTGGTTGATGCTAATTTACGGCAGTGGCAAGCCATTACCAATCATATTTCAGAAGGACGCCAGAAACATAAAGGTAGAATGGTCGGAGATATCGGAAATTTTATTTACGATCGGGAACGATTGATTAACAGCATCCAGAAAGAGGCAACCCGGGTAGTAGAAAGCTACGATAAAACCCGGGAAGCAGATCAAATCGCCCGCAGTGCTCAAAATGCCGTTGCGGCAACAGCCGCAATAAGCGCGGGAGCAGTTGGTTTGGGCACTCTGGTTACGGTGCTGGCGACGACAATGGCAACTGATGTCACCGGTATTCTGCTGGCAGGAGCCATGGCAG
>CBDVDO010000359.1:0-2240 GCA_965372765.1 uncultured Anaerolineales bacterium | reverse complement strand
AGCTCTGTACAAGACAGAGGAGCCGGAGCTGACGAGGAAAGCCTTCGCGGTGGTTTATCATTTTGTGCTGCTGGAGATTGACGGCAATCACCTCGGGGCGACAGTCTATTCAAACCAGGGGGAAATACTCGACGAATTCGAGCGTATGGGTCCGTGATCTTAGACACCCCTTTGGCTGGATTCGGTCAGCAGTTGCTCTATTGGCTGAAGCTCCCTTCATCCCGCCAGGCGAGAATGGAGAAATATATTATCAACGCTCCCTGAACGATGGGAAAGATTGGGTACCACCAAATCCCGTTTCGATCAGGATTTCCCTGTATTACATGGACCAAAATCCACTGAAGGGTGGCCCAAACGGCAGGTATGACGCCGAGGATCAGTCCCCATCGATTCTTGAAATACAGAAGTGCGATACCGAGTGCAAGCATTAAAGCAGCGGTAATCGTAGCGATGCCCCCAATTGAACCCTCCAATTCTAATGAACCGGGTATTTCACGCACAATCTTGTGGACAAAGAGGATGAACATCATTGCCATCACTGCCTGAATGGAAATGGACAATCCTCGGGACTGTTTTTCGTTTCTTTTCATTTTCCTTATCTCCTTGATAAATTGGCAAGCTCAATTAACTTCCTGTGGGAAAACCTTTTTCCAGGCCACAACGCAGAAATAGATAAGCAGCAGCGCCGGAACCATTGTCGCCAATAGATACTGCCAGGCGGTACTTTGACCGAGCTGCGCCCCAATTGCGATCAACAATACAGGCAGAATGAACATCCACGCTCCGGCAATAATCCCCAACACCAAACCCCACTTGATTTTCAAAGTTGCCATCGCCATTGCCACGACGAGTAGCCCGCTAACGACAAAGGTGAACATTCCTACGGAGCTGCCAGTAGCTTTGGATAACGTTAAAATTTCGGAGAAATCTTTGACGATTGGCATTATTTGAATCAACATCATCGCTATGGCTGCCTGGATGTAGATTGATCTCAAGCCCCTCTTGCCTCGTTCGCTTTCAGGTAATTTGGGGCTGTTGTCTTTAATTCCTTTCAGGCAAAAGACAAAGATAACCAAACTCGAAAAGAATACGGCGATCGCGTTAATGGGAAAAGTGGGGCCTTGCAGCGTTGGACCTCCAAGCGCGGCTGTACGGCTGGCACGGGTAAGATACTGGAAGGCAGTGAGCACCATGTGGGGGAAGCCAGCGACGGCTCCAAGCACGTACCCCAAAATATTCTTGCGCAGTATAAGAACTAGAATAGCCGCAAAGAGCGGAATTCCACCCAGTACAACGTATTCTACTTTGAGGTGCGGCAAGCTCGCTGAGAACTCTGCCAGATGGTCGGTTTCGATCATTATCAACCAATACAGCCTGACGTAAAGGGCAATCGAGAGAATGGAAAAGAGATTGGATTTTAATTTGCCTGTGTCCAGTCCCTTCTCTTTGGCATAGACCGCGGATGAAAAAATCAAGATGAGCAAAGCAGCGGCTATCAGATAAATGTAGGTGTAGAGCATGTCGCTCAAGAAATACTCATATCCACCAGCGGCAATTGCATCCGCCAGCACTACACTGGGAGCCACGACAAGGTAGACAGCGGGGATGAATATCAGCGCCTCCAGGCCGAGTTTTCTTAACCTTTCATTACCTGTGCGCAATACAACAGCAAGGCTGGCAAGGACCAGGGCATAACAGGCCATCGCAACCGGTAATCCTGCGTGCAGGAAACCCATCAGGAACAGTACTGGCGTCACAATCAGCAGCGCGGCTGTTGAAACCATCAATAGGTTTTTATTGGATATGTTCATTTTTCTTCTCCTTAGTGATAAGTGTATAAGCAGGAACTTATAGTTACTGCTAAAAAAAGGGGTTGGGGGAATTCCCAAGCCCCAAGGGACTATTCTTCCTCTTCCTCGCAAGCGCCGATTTGGGAACATTGAGTAAATGCCAATTCGAACAGTTCATCCATTTCGGTTTTGTAAGCCAGCATAACTTTGGTGTTGATCCGGTAGAAGACTCGGAATCCTACTTTGTTAGCTTCAAGGATGCCGACGTTCTTCAATACCTTGATGTGTTGGGAGGCAGCTGGTTGAGTGCTGCCCAACCGATCAGCCAGATCAGCCACGCAGAGTGTGTCTGCAGGGTTGGAGGCCAGCATCCGGATGATCCTGAGCCTGGTGGGGTCACCCAGCGCCTTGAAAACTTCGGCCATTTTTCTAACTTTTGTAATCATGACA
>CBDVDO010000358.1:0-2241 GCA_965372765.1 uncultured Anaerolineales bacterium | reverse complement strand
AAGACAGTCTGGTTTCATCACCCGAGACACTTTTCGATCTGGCAGGTATCTACCCACTTAAGATGAAAGTGGTGGGTGTACTTGAAAAGTCACATACATCCGATGACCTGGCGGTATTTGTGGATCTTAAAACCGCCTGGGTCATTCAGGGGCTGGGGCATGGCCACGAGGATGTTACAAAAATCAGGGACACGACCCTCATCTACAAACGTACCGAATCCAATGTGGCCGCCACCGCAAAGCTATTTCATTACACGGAAATCAATGAAAAAAACCTCGATTCGTTTCACTTTCACGGGAATCTTACAGACTATCCCATCACCGCGGTAATTGCGGTGCCCTATGACATCAAGTCCGGGACAATCTTGAGGGGGCGCTATTTGTCCAGCGAGGAAACCCATCAGATTGTCATGCCTGAGGAAGTAATTGATGGTTTGCTTCAGAACATATTTCGTATTAAAAATGTGCTGGACGCGGTGATTTCTGTCGTGGGTCTGGCAACGGTCCTGGCCCTTGTCCTTGTGTTCGCTTTGTCGCTGCGACTGCGCCAGCAGGAAATCCAAACGATCTTCAAGCTTGGCTGCAGGCGCATGACCATTGCTCGACTGCTGGGGGCAGAGATTTTCATTATTGTTGCAATCAGCGGTGTTCTTTGCGGAGTCATGGTTCTTCTTGTCAATCAATACGCTAATGACTTGGTGAGGATGCTATTTATCCGTTAATAGGAAGGAATGACTTTTTAGGAGGTAGCGTATGAGAGCAGCAAAAGGATTACCCGGTAAGGTAGTTTGGAGTTTAAAATGGGCGGCCATATTACTTTACGCACTAACTTTCTTAACGGTGAGTAACAGTTTAGCCTCCGAACCGCTAACTGTATACGTGGTAAACTACCCGCTTAAATAATTTGGCGAGCGGATCGGAGGAGAACACGTTAAAGTTTTGTTTCCTGCGCCCGGGGGCATCGACCCGGCCTTCTGGATTCCGGATATCCAGACCATTTCCGCTTATCAACAGGCCGACCTCATTCTGCTGAACGGCGCTGCCTATTCCAAATGGGTGGACAAAGTAAGCTTGCCGCGGTCAAAGGTCGTCAACACTTCCAGGAAATTCAAAGATCAGTATATCACCATTGGAGGAGCCGTCACCCACAGCCATGGCTCGGAGGGCGAACATGCCCACGAAGGCGTCGCATTTACTACATGGCTTGATTTCGACTTAGCGGCCAAACAGGCCATGGCGATAGCGAAGGCGCTTACCCGAAAAAAACCTGACTTGCGAGAAACTCTTCAAAAGAATTACAAGGCACTGGAAAGAGACCTGATGTTAATCGATAAGAACATCAAAACAATCGTTTCCAAACATCCATCGAAACCGCTCATCGGATCACATCCCGTATATGACTATTTTGCAAGACGGTATGGGCTAAATATGAAAAGTGTCCACTGGGAACCGGATGAAATCCCAAGTAATGAACAGTGGGCTGAACTACAGACCATTTTGAAGAGTTTTCCTGCTAAATGGATGATATGGGAAGGGAATCCAATCAAGGAACCGGTTGCAAAGTTGAAATCAATGGGGATCAACAGCTTAATTTTTGATCCTTGTGGGAATGTACCTGTTCAAGGCGACTTCCTTAGCGTTATGTGGAAAAATGTTGAAAATCTGAAACCTGCATTTCGGTGAAACACTCATTTCTGTAAGGAATAGTATAGTGTTTAGGAAAACTATTTTGGGGTCGTCATTTTTGACTCTACTTCCCGTGAGTCGCTACACATCAAGTGATGCTGGATGCTCGATATCCCGCTTCAGCGGGACTGGCTAAAAAAGATGAGATTCCTTATAGATATCCAGTATCCAGAAACCAGTATCCAGTATCTCTGCCCAATGAGTCTCAGACTTCTCTTTATGGCGATGAAACGGTGAAACCCAAAAACATTATCTTAAGAGCTATATAGACACCTGTGACACGATGGAAATCCTGGATAACATACCCATAAGCCTGGACATGCAAGAAATCAAGAAAGTACTACACCTGAAAGGTAGAGCAGGCTCGAGCCATGCCCAGGCCCTTATAAAAGAGGTGCAACCCCTTATCAGGGCCAGGGCTGCATACAGGGATTGTTATTTAGAATCAAAACCTGAAGATGCTGTAATTATCGATGGCATACGTTTTACCAGCCGGGTTCTGCGCAGGCATATGGATAATGTAGGGCGTGTTTTCCCGTTTGTGGTCACCATAGG
>CBDVDO010000357.1:0-2251 GCA_965372765.1 uncultured Anaerolineales bacterium | reverse complement strand
TAACGTTTTCCAGGTTCAAATTTTGATTTGGCTTCTTTTAATATTTCCTCGTATAGAGCAAGATTGCGATCTTCCAGGTGATCAAATGGTTGGACACTTTTACTGCCCCAGGTGATGTAGCGCAGCGGATCAGGGTCAAGCTTGGCAGCGATGATCTCCTCCGTTCCCCTGGCTTGCGCCAGCCGCCAGGCAATGGGATTAACGATCATACTGTGCCCAAAATAATAATTACCAGCCGCATCGGGTCCCAGCATATTGGTGCTAATCATATAAACATGATTATCATAGGCCCGGGCGCAGTTGGTAATGTACCAGATGTCATAACTGCGCAGTAAAGCGGAGGGTCTGACAATGATTTCAGCACCTTTGACCGCCAGCAGTCTGGATAATTCCGGGAAATCGCCGTCATAGCAAATAATCATGCCTATATTTCCCAAATCGGTTTCATATACATTCGCCTGGGTCCCAACTTCTACCCATCCCCCCGAATCCCTCCGTTCACCCGGGAACGGATGAGTTTTATCGTAGATACCGATGATCTCCCCATCCGGTCCAATTAATATAGAGGAATTATATATTTTCCCTCTTTCGTCAGCTCTCCGGTAAGTGGGCCAAACCAGATGAACACCAAATTCCTTGGCTGCAGCCTGGATTCCTTCCGTTAATGCTCCGGGCGCTTCATCTATCAGGTTCCACAATTCCTCGGTGGGCAGGGTTGTATCAAACCCAGTAGTAACAGTCTCTGGAAAAACGACCAGATCCGCCTGGTATTCTTTGACGGCTTTTTCCAGCCATTCGATACCTTTGGATATATTGGCTTGAGGATCGTTGGGAGTGATCGCAATTTGCACACAAGCCGCTGTAAATTCTTTCATCAAGAAGCTCCTCTTTTACCCCTTCATCTTCTCTAACAGTGCCATTAAATCTGCATCCCCGCCAGCTGCGGGTTTCCAGTCCACCTGGACAGCGCTAATATTTTGAGCTAATAAGCTTTCAGTGAAGGATTCCAGTCCCACATTTATGGCAGAAAATTCACCGGTTAAAGATTCCAGATCAACCGGTGTGAATAACTCGCTATTTCCCTGATCTTTATTTCCTTCCAGGGCCTGGACCAAGCGTCCGGCAAACCTGACTGCTTTGTCATTGCTGTGAAAAACCCGCGCTCCAGCTTTCAGAAATTGTTCTTGCTGGGATTTCATATCTTGCGGGTCAGCATCCGTTCCGGAAATAATGGTCACTACCTCCAGATAACGGCCGGCTTTTTTGGCTTTGGAACGGGCCCTCTTTATCGCCGGTACCAACTCTGCCGCTGGATCCGGATGCGACCCATAGCCGAGAACAACATCCAAAAATATCAGGGCTGTTTCCGGATCCTCAGCTTCAGCTTCCAGCCGCTGGACCCGCAGTTCATGATCCAGCATGGGATGCAGGCGGCCGACTGTAAATTCATCTTCTCCCAGGTCAACAATAGTATGTCCCTGGCTGACCAGCGAGTTTTTTAATCGATATTTTTTGTTTATGGGAGCATTTGAGTAAACAGCCGGAAGGTAATAATCCAGGATTAATAAGGCTTCGTACGCCAGGGTTCCACCAGAGAACAAACCCCGCAGATATTTCTGTCCGGAACCAAATTGATCTATAGGCAGGTCTTCCTCCTGCTGAGCCAGCTTAGAATCATCAGCTAACTTTACCGCCGCCCCAGCAGTGTCATCAAAAGTAGTTGTAAAATAAAGGTTATCAATCTGCTGCAAAGTGGACCCATACCCGATAAAATTGATCACCACCGGCTTGCTCAACCCCCTGGCAAAGTTAATTATCCCCTCCGCCGCTTCGGGATCGGGTGGTTTGGAGACCAGGACAATCACTTTGGTTTCCGGATCCCGATCCAATAATTCCAAACCCATCCGGGCTGTGAGCCCGCCTACCTGGGAAGTCATATCCCTTCCTCCGGTGCCGAGAGCATGAGTAAGCCCTCTTCCGAACTGATGAATGCGGACTGAAACCTGCTGCAGTCCTGTACCTGAAGCGGCAACCATCCCGATGGAGCCCCTGCGGACCTGATTGGCAAAACCCAATCCAATCCCATTGATAATCGCAGTGCCGCAATCCGGTCCCATCACTAACAAACCTTTCTCAGCACCTTTCTTCTTAAGCTCAATTTCTTCCTCCAGGCTGACATTATCGCTGTAAAGGAAGACATGTGTACCCAGCCGCAGCGCTTCCCGGGAAACGCCAGCAGCATAGCGGCCCG
>CBDVDO010000356.1:0-2251 GCA_965372765.1 uncultured Anaerolineales bacterium | reverse complement strand
GCCAAAAACCGCTCAATTTAGGTAATAATAACGGGAAAGGTTTAACCAGGATGCCAGCCACTCGTTTGAAAATATTCATCAGCAGCGTTCAAAAGGAATTCGCGGAAGAACGGCGTGCGGTGAAAGATTTTATCACCCATGATCCTCTCCTGAGCCGGTTCATATCCGATGTGTTTCTGTTTGAAAATATTCCTGCCGGAAACCGCAAGCCTGACGATATCTACTTGAGCGAGGTCGAACAGTGTGACATCTACCTTGCCATTCTCGGTAACAAGTATGGATGGAAAAACAAGGACGGAAAATCGCCGACTGAACTGGAATTTGAGCACGCGACCATAACTCATCGCGAACGGCTGGTATTTGTAAAGGGCAATGACGACAAGGCGCGTGAAGTGGATATGGCCAAACTGGTGAGCAGAGCAGGCCGCCAGGTTACCCGACGCCGTTTTTCAGATATATCCGGCCTGGTCCGCGAGGTTTACGCCAGTCTCGTCGAGAGCCTGGAGAATCGTGGTGGGATCAGATCCACGCCATTTGATGACAGTGTGTGTGACGGAGCAACACTCCGGGATATCGACCACGCGGAAGTGAAGGCTTTTGTTGAAACGGCCGAGGCCGCAGGCCGGCTGAAATTCAAAGGGTCTCGCGCTCCGAAAGCGGTTCTGCAGAATTTCAATCTGCTGCGGGATGGCCGGCCCACGAACGCAGCCATGCTTCTGTTTGGGAAAAATCCGCGAAGGTTCTTCAACAATGCGCAGGTTCATTGCTTTCATTTCCATGGTACAGAAAAGCGCAAGCCTATCGCATCCCAACAGCCTTATGAGGGAAGATTGCTCGAAGTGATTGATCAGGCGGTAGATTTCGTCCTGGGCAAGATCGACCGCAGGGTGGGTACGCGCGTGGCAAGCACGCAGGCCCCCGTTACGTTCGAGATCCCTCGTCCTGTCATCGCCGAGGCCATCGTCAATGCGGTTGCCCACCGGAATTATCGAAACAATGGATTTGTTCAGATTATTGTCTTTGCAGATCGCGTCGAGGTGTGGAATCCCGGTGAACTGCCTCCCGGTCTGACCCCTGACCTGTTGCGGAAACCCCATGGCCCGATACCGCGTAACCCGTTGATCGCCGAACCTCTATTCCGGGTTAAATATGTGGAAAAAGCAGGGACCGGCACAACGGATATGATTGCCGATTGTCTGAAAGCGGGACTCCCTGAACCCGACTTCGAGCAACGCGGTCCCCATTTCGTTGTGACCTTGTGGCGGGACTGTCTGACGGAAGCAGTGATGGATAAACTGGGTTTGACGGATCAGGAACGAAAGCTTGTTTCATTGCTTAAGGTTCGTGGCAGGATTGGCAACAAGGAATATCAGGAAGCGTTTGAGGTGTCGAAACCCACGGCATCAAGGCATCTTGATGTCCTCGCAGGCAAGGGCGTTTTAACCAGAATTGGGACAACGGGAAAAGGAACATATTATGTGATCTCACGCAAAGGGCTCATAAAGGGCTCAAAAGGCTCATGATATGCAAAGGACTCATAAAGGGCTCAAAGGACTCAAGGGGCTCATACCACTTAAAGTCCGTCATATAGGTATCAGATCATAATGAAGCCATAAAGAGGGTAATCGGGGCAATTGAACCCGTCATAAACCTGTCAAGCTCCTCACAAAGGGGTATACAGATGCTGTGCCTAAATATAAAACGGTTCCGAAAATAACACGAACCATCAACACTGGATTGAATTATGCCACGCAAAAAGAAAAGAATTAGCAAAACAGTTGAAACCATTACACACGCTGGAGCGAGTCGCAAGAATATCCCCACGGCTGAATATCAGTCCGTGATGCGAAAAGACGAAGAAACACGAATGCTGGAACACTGATTGATCTATGGGTGTTATCCCGATATCGTAACCAATCAGGGCGAAGAAAAAGAGACCCTGAATTTTCTTGCAGGAAGAATATTATCTCTGTATGGATTTGTTTGCCTGGAAGCAAATCAAAAAACCCGTATTACTTGAAAAAGATGTAATGATATTGTATAGTTGTAAAATGGCCAGTATTCTTGAGAAATATTTAACCTTCAAGGTTATTAAAATCCACGTAAGATATCGGTTGAACCGCCTTTAAGGATTCTAAATAATTGTCATTAACAGAAGCCCAAACACGTCAAGACTTAATTGACAGCCAACTTGCCAAAGCGGGATGGAATTTTACCTCTCGCTCTTTGATTGAAGAATTTTATATAAAAT
>CBDVDO010000355.1:0-2268 GCA_965372765.1 uncultured Anaerolineales bacterium | reverse complement strand
TACAATACCGATACAGTTTCTCTGGTTGGGGATTATGCAGTCCTTGACTCCTCCGTAGATAGCCGCTTCATCGATACCAAGAACCGCCCGGCGCTGGCCCAATCCTTTATGGATAACACCACTGGTGGTATCTTCACCGCGGTAGTCAATCACCTGAAATCAAAAGGTTCCTCTTGCGATGACCTTGGTGATCCGGATCTGGGAGACGGTGCAGGGAACTGCAACCTGACCCGAACCTCTGCTGCTGAAGCTCTGGTGGACTGGCTGGCGACTGATCCCACAGGAAGCGGAGATGCCGACTTCATTATCATCGGCGACTTAAATGCCTACGACAAGGAAGATCCGATTGATACCATCCTCGCAGGCGGATACAGCGATCTTGTCTATCAGTATCTTGGCGAGAACGCTTACTCTTATGTCTTTGATGGACAGTTGGGCTACCTCGACCACGCACTGGCGAACGGGGCGTTGGTTTCTGAGATTTCCGGCGTCACGGTCTGGCATATCAATGCCGATGAAGCCAGCTTGATCGACTACGATATGTCCTACAAGAAACCCGCTCAGGATGCCATCTACGTACCGGACGCCTATCGCTCCTCAGATCATGATCCGGTATTGATTGGTCTGAATGTCTGTGATGAGATCGCGCCCACAATGGAAATCACTCTCTCTGTCGAGAGCCTGTGGCCCGCCAATCACAAGTATGTGGACGTGACCACAAGCGTTATCGCCTTAGATAACTTTGACCCCAACCCGGTTGTGACGCTGCTTTCTGTCACCTCCAGTGAATTGGATGATCAGCCAGGTGATGGTGATGGCAGCACCGTGGATGATATTGTCATCATTGATGACTATACCTTCCAGCTGCGCGCTGAACGTTCAGCCACAAACAAGGATGGTCGTGTTTACACCATTACCTACCAGGTGAAGGATGCCTGCGGCAACGTGACTATTGAGTCAGTGACAGTATTGGTACCCTTTAGTCAGAAAAAGTAACACAGATAAGAACAAACAAAGTTAAAAAGAAAAAACACTTGATAGCGATATCAAGTGTTTTTTTGTTGGGTTACACCGAACCGGTTTTAAATGTATAAGTCTCTCTTTGAGTAGGTTAGATAAGCGCCAATCATGCTTACCACAATGATCCCGAGGGACAACCAGACAAAGGGAAGGTCGATTTTTGACTCATGCAGCAAGGCAACTGGATCAAAATATTTAAAGGGAGTAAAGTACTTCAAAAACTCATAGTCTTCATTTAAACCCGCGATAATGGAGATGAAATATGTTCCCAACAGCAAAGAAACCGCGACTGAGCCGGAGTTTTTGTGCTTTTTCATAGCGCTTCCCAGGAAAATGCCTACAGAGAGAAAAATCATCTGCATGATAAACAGGGACAGCATACCCAGGGAAACAAAATTGTAAAATTCTGGGTCGGGATTATAGCGGGCTGTATTAACCAGCACAAGGCCCCAGGTTACCAGAGCCAGAACAATACAATTGGTTAATACAGCCGCGGTTTTGGCTGTAATCAGGGTGCTCCGTTTCACCGGCAGGGTTAGGGAAAACTCGACAGTTTTATCCCTTTCTTCCTTGGAAATAATGTCACTCCCCCACATTGCGGCTGCGATGGATAAGATTAACCCGATGAAGACATACATCACCCCAAAAAACCCCGATATAGTTGTCAGGTTAAAAGAATTCATGCTGAAGGCGTCCAACATGGCCTGGGGCATGCTGTCCATGATGGCTAATAATTCTGGGTTTTCCGCATAGGCTGAAAATTTGGCAAATCCAACAGCCATGAAAAAGAGGCTGATTCCACAATAAATCAAGAGGGATTTATAATTTGCCTTCAGTTCTCGTAAATAAATTCTCATTGTTTAAACTCCTTCCAAGCCCTATACCGCCGTGTGGATGTTGCGTTTTGAATACAGCAGGTAGCTGGCTGGAATCGCAACCAGGATGGTGACCACGCTGATCAGGACCAGGGGGGTGTCATAAGCCGCATTCTTGATAATGTAGTTGGGTTCAAAATGTTTAAAGGGTGAAATAATCTCAAGGGTCTCATCTCCCAGCATGCCGCCAAAAGCGCTGAGAACATACATCCCAAAAGCCAATGCCATTGACAACGGGGTTACGCTCCGAACGCGTTTCATCAGCAGGGAAATCAGGGTCCCCACTGCCAGGAAAAACATTTGAAATACCACAATGCTCAGCAAAAGCATTATCAGCGGTTTGATTTCAGAGGGCGGTCCATCATTTAACATA
>CBDVDO010000354.1:0-2282 GCA_965372765.1 uncultured Anaerolineales bacterium | reverse complement strand
GATGATTGGTCACAGCGGCCAGGGTTGTCTCAACCTGGAAATTTTCAGCTGTATCCGTATCTGTCACCCAAAAAGTTTCCTTCTCGCCAACTTGCCGATTCAGGTTTTCCACTGGCAGTGTCAAGGGAATGTTTTCTTTTCCCTCCAGCCGTTGGGCGATATCGATTGGATCATTGATCGGGACCTCCACATTCAACAATGTTTCCAAAGTGAAGGAATATTGGACCGGGGGAGCTTGGGCGGCAGGTTCAGGATCAATGATTTCGCCTTTCTCCATCCAGACATTGATTCCGTATCCAATTACACCGCATGCCATACATGAAAAACACAATACGATGACAGCCAATACAATCAAAATGATAAGTAATAGTTTCTTATTCAGGTTAAACGCTCCTCGTCCTGATTCTTAGATTTAGTAAACACTGCGAATGCAGCTGTGGTCAAACCAAACACAATCCAGGGATTAGGGATAGCAAAGGAATCAAACGAGAAAGTATCACCTAAAAATGCCGCAATACTCAGGAGTGAAGCCATTCCCCAAAACCTTTCTTCCTTATCTTTCGACAACCATAAATATAATGCTCCTGCAATCAGAATCAACAAAAATACAATAAAAATCGCTCCCCCAATCATACCAGTTTCTGCCAGGATCCTCATTAAAAAGTGCTTAACAGAAATTACGCGAATTCTACCTGGAGATGGGACAATATGCCGGAGCAATTGGGGGGTATCTGTTAATTGCTGATATGGTAAAAATTCAGAAAAATACAGCGTGAAATTCCCTAATCCGACCCCAAAAATCGGATTGTCTAAAAAGATCCGCCAAGCAGTCTCCCAATAAGTCATCCGAGATCCAAACCCGATGTAGTTGAAATACTTCTGCAGGTTAAAGTTCTCTTTGATAGTGAAATATTCCCACATCCGGGAGATATAATTGCTCTGGGTTCCCAGGATATAAAACAAAACCAATAACACTCCAATACTAAGGGGGATTAAAACCAGGCGGTATTTATGAAGTAATTGGGCAAGAAGAGATTTTCCCTGACCTAATTCATTCTCCTTCTGCATCTTACGATGAGGTTCAAAGATCTTCATCAGAAATCCAAGTCCAATCAACCCCACTCCTATGATTAAACCCGTTCGGGAAAGTGTAAAAACAAGAATAACGGCCGTCCAAACAAAAAGAATCTTTTCAACCGTTACCCATTTCCAACGCCACCTGAACACTGTGTAATCTTCCAGGCTCGCTCCTAAGACCCACGGCAGCCAAATCACAATTAGCTGGTCAGCAAAGGAGCTCGGTTCGTAAGTCATCCCGGAAACCCTGGATGGATTCAGTTTCTGGATGGTGACAAATCGCTGCAGCTTTGCCATCACTTCATACCAGCCGGGGATCAAATCGACGATATAGAGAGCTTGAAGGGATCCCCAAATCAAAACCAATCCTAAACCGGCATAGACCCACTTCAGAGAGAATCGCAAATCTGCAACGGATTGAGGGAATAAGCTGACTGTGAAATAAATAGCCACCCCTAACGATAAGGTAATAAGTGTTCTGATTTCACGCGGCAGCAAAGCTATTTCCCGCCAGGGAGATTCAACACCCCGAATCAGGGGAATAATAGAAACAACCAATCCCCAGATAAAAAAGAGCGTTAAAATGACTATCGGCCGAGGTATAGGTTTAGTAATTAATCTCGGCAAGGTCATCAAGATCACCAAACCCAGCAGCGGATAAACGAGCAGTGGTCTGACATAAGGGCTACTTCCCCCAAAACTAGCGGGGAAAAAAGGAAAATTCGTGACAGGCAGCGAGAGGAACAATCCCGCCATCAAGAAATAAGCGAGAAACTTAAGGGATTTTTGCATCAGCTATTTTCCCTTTGACGTTCAGAATACATTACCCAGATGATGATGTATACTAACAGGCCGACCAAACTGCCTAATAACGCAATCTGGGTATCTGGATAGGTCTCAATGATTTTGGGTTGGTTCGTCTCTTCCTCGATATATAAACTGGCCGATAGACCATGGGCTTCTTTGATTTCCCGCAGGTAATCTTCAGTAAGCAATTCATGATCACTAACAAGTTCTTCCTTAATTGCCTGGTGACTCTCAAGATCACTCTCTACAACAGCCAGAACTTGATCCATCCAAAGAATGTACGCGAGATAAGGTTGTTTCTTCTCCGGGATCTCACCCAGAACCTGCTCCCACAAGATATTCTTTTCAGCGGCTCCCGCAATTAATAACCACAAATCCATTCTTGTAGAGTCATCCAT
>CBDVDO010000353.1:0-2291 GCA_965372765.1 uncultured Anaerolineales bacterium | reverse complement strand
TTTTATGTCTCGGACACGGAAGGCCCGCTGCTGAAATTGGAACTGGATAGAGCCGCACTCTGGGTAGGAAGTTTGTTGCAGCCAAAGAAAAAACCGCTAAACCTCCCTCCGAGAGTTAATCTCTTGGAGGGTTCTGTATTACTCTCATTTCCTATTAAAGCTATAATAGACCCTAAGAGAAGTTAAGGAGGAACTATGAATCAAGTTTTCTGGGGTTTATCGGGTCAACAATGGCTTGAAATCGGGATTTCTATTCTCATTCTGCTGGGGGTGCTGCTTCTAGGGAGATGGTTCATCAACCTCATCCTGGAGAAGCTTTTATTACGAATCACCAAACGAACTAAAAACAACCTTGACAATCAAATCCTGAATGCCGCCCGCTTGCCGCTGTATTTCCTGGCGGTTGTATTTGCCCTGGACATTGCCCTGCGCAGGCTGAGCTTTTTACCGTGGGATTGGAAGACCTGGCTTAAAGAAGGCTTTTTTATCTTTTACTTCCTGGTTGGATTCATCTTCTCCTGGCGATTAGTGACTCACTTCTTCCGCTGGTATGAGGATGAAATGGCTCAGAGAACAGAAACCAATCTGGATAAGCAGCTTTTCCCCTTCTTTGAACGCATAGTGCTTATTTTGCTTAGCACGATCGGGATCATCACTGTCCTTTCTTATTACGAAATCAATATCACTGCCATGGTAACCACGCTGGGCATTGGCTCCCTGGCAGTGGCATTGGCAGCTAAGAGCACGCTTGAGGACACCATCAGTGGTTTCATGATCATGATCGACCGTCCTTACCGCATTGGCGACCGTATTGAGCTGATGGACCTGGATACCTGGGGCGATGTGGTAGATATCGGATTAAGAAGCACCCGCATCCGCACCCGCGATAACCGGATGGTGATTGTGCCTAACTCTGTGATCGGGAAAAGCCTGGTGGTCAACTATGCCTACCCCAACGATCAATACCGGTTGCAGATACACATTGGTGTGGCCTACGGAACCGAGATTGAAAAAGCCCGCCAGGTGATGATTGATACCGTTCAAAAAGTAGAAGGTGTGCTGTCAGACCGGCCAGTAGAGGCGCTTTTCCTGGAATTCGGGGATTCCGCGTTGATCTTCCGGGTGCGTTGGTGGCTGGAATCTTATGTGGATACCCGGCGGATGTTTGACCGGGTCAACACTTCTTTATATAACGCCCTTAAAAAAGAAAACATCCAGCTTCCCTTCCCTCAGCTGGATGTCAATCTAAAATCTAAATGAGCTTCCTAATAAAAGAAGATCCCGGAGTTTTAAAAACTTCGGGATCTTTACGCTTTAAACATTAAACTGCCTGGCAGGTTCCGGTTTGATGATTTTTCCTGATCGTTTCTTCCCGTTTGCAATTACCAGCAGCGGTTCTTTTGTCCTCACATGTCGGAAGTATTTCGTTTCCTGGACCAGGGAAACGGAATCCATCCACTTCCAATCCAAAAAATCTATCTCTGAATTGTATTTTATGTAAAAATAGGGGATGCCAGCCGAAGAGATGTTGTGGAAAAAATGGCTGCCCTGGGAATGGTCTACCTGGAAATCTGCCAGATCTACCTCCATGATAACCCGGGCCCCGTTGATGTCCGACCAATCCACTGGAATCCCTAAATGACGTTCACATGTTCCCCACCGTCCGGGACCAATTAAGATATAAGGCAGATCGTTCTCAACCAAAGTGCGGTTCAAATCCATAATCTCGGGCACCATCTCAACTGTTTGGGTAAGATCAAACGCTTCAGGATTAACGTAAATAATATCCTGGATATCCGAAATCACACGATTCCCGGAGACAACAGAGGATGAAACAAAAAGATCCTTGTCAGCTACATCCAGATCATCAATCATCAATGGTTCTTCATGTTCCAGAAATGGCCTCAGCTGCAGTAATCTGAAAGTTGGTTTTTCATCAGGATTGCTGGAAAAATTACCTGCAAATTCAATCTCCACCGGACATCCCATGGCTTTTTCGCCAAGCTGCAGTACCCGGTTGATAATTTCTGCTATCGGGAAGGTACCGTACTTAAGTTGGCGATTAAAGGTGATCACTGGCGCACCGTTTTCTGAATTCAAAAATCCACTCGAAAGCCGGCCCCCGTGGGGATCATAGGTGTCTGCCACCTGCTCCAGGGTATTATCCTCAATCGCATCCCTGAGATTGCAGTTCTCCAAAAAAGTATTCTCCCCCTGGTCCAGATCAATGCAGTCATCTTTATTCAACCGAACAGCGTAAAAACTGCGCTGACTGCCGCTAATTTCCTCCT
>CBDVDO010000352.1:0-2291 GCA_965372765.1 uncultured Anaerolineales bacterium | reverse complement strand
CCAGCTGGTGGACAAACTTTTCTGGATCCGATTCGGTTAGAAGCCGTTTCCTTTGTTCTGACGATAATGAATAGGGTGCCAGATAACTTGCAGCGAATTTTCGGAACCGGATTATTCCATTTTCCTGACCATGAAACGAAAGTGACCGTTCCAGGTGATCCAGCATGACTTCTTGAACCTTATTAGCCGAGATCTCTTCCCGATTGAGTTTTGAAAAAATCCAGGGATTGTGGATGGCTGCCCTGCCGATCATCACCCCGTCACAACCTGTGATTTCCTGCATTATCTGGATATCGCTGACTTGCTTAACCCCTCCATTGCCAATCACGGGGATGTTTACCATCCTCTTTATTTCAGCAACCCCCGGAAGATCAGGCTCTCCCTGATGTCCTTGTTCTTTAGTCCTGGCGTGGACAGCCAGCAAGGATCCACCGTATTCAGCAATAATCTGGGCAATTAATAATTGGTTCTGGCAGTCTTGCCAACCCAGCCGGATTTTAGCAGTGACCGGAACCTCCAACGCCAGGGAAAGCTTTTTGAAGATGCGGGCGGTTTTTACCGGTGTCCGCATTAAACCTGCGCCAGCTCCCCTGTTGGCGATTGAGCGGTTGGGGCACCCCAGGTTAATATCAATGGCATCTGGTTCCCACTCCTGGAGACGCAGGGCAGCTGCTAATAACTTATCCGGGTCATGCCCATACAGCTGGAAAAAAACCGGACGTTCATTATCTGTAAAAAATAATTTTTCCTTGATATAGTGGGGGCGGTCGAGAACATCCTCAGCTTTAACAAATTCAGTATAGCTGATCCCTGATCCAAGATCCCGGCAAAGAGAGCGGAACGGCCAGCTGGAATATCCATCCATCGGAGCCAGAACGAGATCGCCCCTTACCTGAATCTTCCCCACTTGAAAGCCTTTTTTCAATTCCGGCATGTTATTTTTTGATCAGAGCCTTTTCCAGAGCTTGATGTAAGGAACGAGCTTCAATCACATCCAGGTTTTTCGGCCAGGATATGCCGCCGCTTCTTAATCGGCGTGGTATTACCGCTGTTTTGAATCCCAGCTTGGCAGCTTCACCCAGGCGTTCACTCATCCGGCTGGCCATGCGAAGTTCTCCGGAAAGACCAACTTCTCCGACCAGGATAGTGTCAGCCTTGACAGGGATATCCCGGACAGAGGAGGCGATTGCCGCAGCAACAGCCAGATCTGCTGCAGGTTCGCTTATTTTTAGACCACCAACCACATTTACAAATACATCCTGATCGGCCAGGG
This sequence comes from uncultured Anaerolineales bacterium, assembly GCA_965372765.1. GTDB lineage: Bacteria > Chloroflexota > Anaerolineae > Anaerolineales > UBA11858 > B10-G9. The sequence goes on along the minus strand of CBDVDO010000352.1, from coordinate 1,018 downwards.
AAATTCCAGCCCGACGGCTGAGAACCGCAGTGATCAGCAGCAGCCGATTAAATTCAATGCCATTGGGTGTCCTGCGGGGATTGCCAAAAGTGGTGGGATTGGTCAATCCCTGAATTTCCACCAGGATGGGTCGGGTTCCTTCCATAGTGACCGCGATCGCAGATCCGGGGGCATTCACCATGCGTTCCGCCAAAAATGCTTCAGATGGATTTGATATTTCAATTAACCCGCCCTCCTGCATTTCAAAAACACCCACTTCCGAAGTTGCCCCAAAACGGTTTTTAACAGTGCGGAGCAATCGGTACGCCTGGTAGCGGTCACCTTCCAGATATAAAACCGCATCCACAATATGTTCCAGGACTCTTGGTCCTGCAATCGTTCCTTCTTTGGTAACGTGGCCGATCAGAAATATACTGGTGCCGGTTCTTTTGGCATATTCCCTCAGCAAGGAGGCGCTTTCACGAACTTGAGAGATTGATCCGGCAGAAGATTCAAGCTGGGGATGAAAAGTGGTCTGGATCGAGTCGACGATCAACAGGCCAGGTTTAATTTCATCAGTATGGGCAAGAATTGCTTCCAGGTTTGTTTCAGTAACCAGGAGTAAATTTCCCGGTAATGACCGAGGTTCTCCGCTTTGGTCTCGGTGAAGCCGGTCAGCCCGCATTTTGATCTGGCGTTCGGATTCTTCTCCTGACACATATAACACTTTGATCTTTTCTGCTAACTCAAGAGCGATTTGCAGCAGCAGGGTGGACTTTCCGATTCCGGGGTCTCCGCCAATTAAATTGATGGATCCGGGCACTAAACCGCCTCCAAGCACACGGGAAAACTCCTCGTGTTTTAACTGGATGCGGTTTTCTTCATCGGAATGGATATCTCGGATTGGCAGCGGCACGGATGTTGCATTAAACCGGGAGAAGGATGCTGTTGATGAAGGGGTGCTTTTTTCTACATGTTCTTCAACCAGGGTGTCCCAGTTCCCGCAAGTGGGGCAGCGGCCCAAATAGCGCGGATTGGT
>CBDVDO010000351.1:0-2296 GCA_965372765.1 uncultured Anaerolineales bacterium | reverse complement strand
ATATCTTCATTTTCAGCAATTTTATCTAAGACCTTCTTTACTTCTGAAAAATCCTCTTCCCAAAGAGATATTGGTGACTCATTAAACAAACTTTTAAAACGCCCCTCACTTTCTCTCAATTTCTGCTCTGTCTCCAACCTCTGGCTGATATCATGGTAAAGGCCCAAAATACCGATTTGCTCTCCCCCAATAAAAACCGGCACGCCAACTATCTCAACATCCACAAGGCTGCCGTCTTTTTTCATTCGCTGGCTTACCTTTCTGGTGATATTGCCCGTTGAGACCAATTGGGAAATTGCAGTAGCCTCTTTTAGGAGATCATCAGAAGCAATTAAATTGTCCAGATATTTCCCTATGATTTCTTCGTTTGTATAACCAAAAAGTTCTTCAAATGCTGGGTTACTGGAAATAATCATGTGATCAATATCTAAGCGCACCACAGCAAAGAAAGAACTATTAATTAATGCCTCAAGAAAATAATGTTCGTTTTGTAATTGAGCGGCTTTTCCTTTTAGTTGCTCATCCAGTTGGGAAGTTGTCTCCTCATGGCGTGCCGTTTGATCACCAACCAAAGCAAAGAAGGGTGTAAAAATCAATGGAAAAAGGTCGATGATAAATAGTAATGGTTGATTGGCATGCAATGCCCAGAGGGTTGATAAAGAGAATTTAGACCCTGATTGCAACAGCTCATAAATAATACTGATTAAAGGGAAAAAAGACCCAAGTATAAATCCATATATAGCACTGGACAGGATTTTTCTTTGTTTATTATCCAACTCGCCACGCAATCCTTATTTTCAACAGACATTTCAGCAGAAAGGGAAATGTCTTACCAAGTGTGGTAATTGCCCAAGCTCCAGTATATTGGAATAGATGAAGGGAGAATGGAACAGATTTAAATCGATTAATATACTAAGTATATAATAAATTAACAGGATCGGGTACTTAATAACAATCTTGTGAAGAACACTTAGCATGGACCCGATATTTTTGGATACGATCTACCCTGCCAGCAGGAGATTTCGAAAGAGCGATCTTTATAATTGATAGGTATCTGTAAATTGGCGAATTTAATATTACGGATCCAATTTTATTGTTTTTCCTTGAAATACACTCTTTCCTATCCCTGGCCAGATGCGCAGTAAGCCGAAAGCAGCCCGCAGAGAAATCCAGGCCCCGATCATCACCCAGACCCAGACCAGCGATCCATTACCCTTGCTCTCCACCAGCCAGAGTCCGCTGATTCCAATTGCGGTAGCAACAATCATTGCGTTGCGCAAATACTGGTAATCTCCTGTTCCCCAATGGACGCCATCAGTTAAGAAGGCAAGGGAATTCAATGGTTGACTGACCGAGGATATTGCCCAGGCGGACAGGAAAACGCTGACGGAGGCTGCCGGGACCAGGAATTGGATCACTGTCCCTCTTCCCCACCACATTAATCCTCCGAGAAGGAAACCGGTGCAGAGGTTCCAGCTCATTGCTACCCGTACCGCTTGCTTGGCCCAGAAAATTGAGTTTTGTCCGATAAAATATCCTACCAGCGATTGCACGGTTGAAGCATAAGCGTCTAATGCTAGTGCGGTAAATACCCACACCTGGCGAATAACCTGGTGGGCTGCTCCTGCATCAGGGCTAATGCCGTTAGCTACCCGGGTAGTGTAAGCCAGGAAAAGGTTCAGTAGGCCTGTACGAATAAATAAGTCTCCGCCTACCTGCAGCAGCTTCACTGCATCTTGCAGGATGAACGCTCTGGATAGGCTGATTTTTTTTGAAACCAGAATGATCCCTGCTAGCGCGCCCAGCCATTGGCTTGCTGTGCTTGCCAGGGCTGATCCCCCCACACCCATGGCAGGGATTGGACCCCTGCCGAAGATTAAAAGCCAATCGAGGACGAGGTTCAGGATATTTACACCCAGCGCGATCCACAGCGGGGTCCGCATATCCTGCAGGCCGCGGAATGCGCCGAAGATTACCAGGGTCAGCAGCACTGCGGGAGCACCGAAAAGCCGAACCTGCATGTACTGAACTGCCTTCACCTGAACGGAACCTGATGCGCCCAGCAGCCCGGCTAACCAGTTTGAAGTAGGTCCGAACACCAGGATTAGTAGAATGCCAAATCCGGCTGCCAGTATCAATGCCAGGCTTAGGATTTTTCCAGCTCTTTCCTGTTCTCCCTTGCCTTGGATTTGAGCAATTTCTGTTTGGATGCCGATCCCCAGGAAGTTAAACATCCAGAATCGGCTCGAGAGGGCGGTGGTGCCCACTCCGAGCGCCGCCAGGGGAACAACACCCA
>CBDVDO010000350.1:0-2300 GCA_965372765.1 uncultured Anaerolineales bacterium | reverse complement strand
TATCCAAAAGCAGCCCAGGAAATCGTTTCCTGCTGTGCAAAAGTCCCGACAGAATGGTAAAGGTCTTTGCTCTCAACTTCGATTTATAAGGAGGTCCAGGATGTGGCATTTTGTTTCCCCAAATATTGTTTTTGGTGAGGGCGCATTACACTCACTGGAGGAGTTAACCGGGAAAAGAGCCCTGATCGTTACCGATAATAACCTGGTTCAGATCGGCATAGCAGAACGGGTAACTTCTTATCTGGTAAAAGCGGGGTTTGATATCCAGATTTTTGATGAAGTTGAACCCGATCCAACCACCCAAACGGTAATTAAGGGGGCCGCGGCAGCCAGTGAATTTAAACCCGATTGGATCGTTGGTTTGGGAGGCGGTTCACCCCTGGATGCTGCCAAAGCCGCCTGGGTGCTGTACGAAAGACCAGATCTGGGGCCAGCTGATATTAACCCTTTTATTAAGCTTGGACTCAGGGAAAAATCTCGTTTGATTACCATCCCAACCACAAGCGGAACAGGCGCTGAAGTCACCTGGGGAATCGTGTTAACGGACGCGGAAAATCAGCGCAAAATGGGCTTGGGAAACCGGGAAAATGCAGCTGATATCGCAGTGGTAGATCCTGCCATGGCGTCAGGTATGCCACCCCACCTCACCGCAGACACCGGAATGGACGCATTAACCCATGCAGTAGAAGGTTTTATCTGCACCTGGCATACGGATATTACAGATGGATTATGCCTGAATGCTGCCCGGGACATTTTTCAATATCTCCCCCAGGCTTACGAGGCCTCCCAAGCAGATAATCCTGATCAAGATCATTTCAAAAAAGCACGTGAAAAGATGCATAATGCTGCCGCAGCAGCGGGACTGGGGTTTGGCAACGCCATGGCTTCCATGGCTCATGCCATGGGGCATACCCTGGGCTCATTGTTTCACTTGCCGCATGGCCGTGCAGTAGGTATATTTCTGCCCTACACAATAGAATTCACCGCCCAGCACGCTCCCCAAAGGATAACGGATTTAACCGCTGTTCTGGGTATTCAATCACCAAAAGGGAAAGCCGGACAGGCTCTTACCAACCATATCCGGGAACTCTCCCGGGAGGTTGGCTTGCCTGGAAATATCGCGGATGCCGGAATCGATGAAAGTGAATTCATTTCTCAGCTGGATAAATTGGTGGATGATGCCTTTAACGACACACAGATGATCACTGCTGCCCGAACTCCCTCTTTCGAGGAATTAGAGCAGCTCTTCAAGGCTGCCTATTACGGACAACCCATTGATTTTTAGTCCCCCTTCCGCTGCCGTGTTAACAATAATCCATCCCTGAGCAGATTACGAGTGTAACTATGAAAAACTATCTACACATTGACCTTACAACCGGTTTAATCGAGGAGAAAGGTATTGACCCTGCTCTAGCCAGAGATTTTATTGGCGGCAGCGGGCTCACTGCGCGGCTGCTCTATGACCTGATTGATCAGGATATGGATCCCCTGGGTCCAGAAAATCCCCTGCTTTTTATGACCGGTCCCCTGGTAGGAACCAGCATGCCTTCAGCTGGGCGCTGCACCATTAGCGCCCTCTCCCCGCTGACAGGATACTGGGGAGAGTCCAATACAGGCGGTTTTATCGGACCAGAACTGCGTTTTGCCGGATATGATGGAATGCTGATCACCGGTCGTTCAGAAAAGCCTTGCTGGATCTCGGTGATTGATGGTGAGGTTAAGCTGCATGACGCCAATCAACTCTGGGGGCAGGATACCTATCAGACTCAGGAAACCATCCGGAAAACATTGTCTGAACCAAAGGCGCGGATAGCCTGCATTGGAACAGCCGGAGAAAATCTGGTCAAAATGGCCGCCGTGATCAATGATCACGGAAGAGCCGCTGGGCGAACAGGTATGGGGGCAGTTATGGGATCAAAGAATCTCAAAGCGATTGCCTTCCGGGGTAACAGAAAAGCTCCCCTGAACGATCCGGAGGCGTTTAAAAAAGCTGTAACTGATATTCTGGAGTCATTAAAAGATGATCTCTCGGTTCAAGCGATGAGGATGGCCGGCACAGCGGGTTATGTGGACATGGCGCTGATGTTCGGTGATATGCCGACTCGCTACTACCAACAGGGCGAGTGGGAGGAAGGAAGCAACCTCTCTGGTGTCCTGATGGCTGAAAAGCACCTGACCCGGAACACCGCCTGCTACCGCTGTCCAATCGTCTGCGGAAGGGAAACCCGGACAGTAAAATACCGGGTTGATGCTGTGGATGGCCCGGAATATGAAACAATTGCTTCCTTCGGCTCACTCCT
>CBDVDO010000349.1:0-2302 GCA_965372765.1 uncultured Anaerolineales bacterium | reverse complement strand
AGCGAAAGAAGCTTTTATTAATGATGGACGAGAAATAGTAGATGCTACAGTAGGGGGGCGGCTGACTGTATTTCCAAAAGTGGATTGGATTTCCCTATTCTAATTTAGAAAGAGGCTTGTCTGATTTAAATATTATGAATAAACAAACCATACCTACATCTATCTTTGCGCCATCAAAAAAAATAGGGATGATCTGGCTCCTGGTCATCCTGATTTGTGGACTTGGTATTCGGCTTTTTGACCTCACCGATCCACCACTTGATTTTGCAGTCACCCGCCAGCTGCGGTCGGCCTTGATCGCCCGGGGATTATATTATCCGCATGCTGAGAATGCGCAGGAGTGGCAGCGCGAGATGGCAGAAAAACAGGGTAGGCACAGCATGATCGAACCTACTATTGTGGAGAATATTGTTGCTGCCACCTACAGGTTAGCTGGTGGAGAATATGTCTGGATCGCACGGATTTATTCATCCATTTACTGGGTTTTAGGGGGAATCGCTTTATTTTTCTTAGTTAAGGAGATGGTTTCTACCGACGGAGCTTATATAGCGCTGACTTATTATTTATTTGTACCGTTTGGCATTGTCGCCAGCCGCAGTTTTCAGCCTGATCCCTTAATGACGGCTTTGGTTGTTATATCCTGGTGGACATTTTATCGCTGGCATCGCACCTCAACCTGGAAATGGGCTTTACTAGCTGGTATCTCTACTGGCGCAGCGATGTTAGTCAAATCTACAGCCGTGTTCTTCTTGGCTTTTGGTTTTGCCGGGTTGGTTCTCAGCAAGGAAAAAATCGGTAAATTGATTAAGGACACCCAAGTATGGGTGATTGTGCTCCTCTCCAGCATCCCTGTGCTCGCCTATCATCTCTACGGTGTGTTTGTTGTTGGTTCTTTAGGTCAGCAGTTCCGAAGACGATTCTTCCCGGAGATGTTAAGAGAGATAGAATATTACCTGCGATTGAAAAACGCTGTAGCGGCTGTAACCGGACATGAACTTATATTAGTTGCTGCTATCCTGGGATTGCTGTTTTTTATCCGGAAAAAAGAGTTGGGATTCTTTTTGGGGATCTGGTTTAGTTTTATTCTGTACTGTTTGTTTTTTACCTACCATAGCACAACTCATTATTATTACCACCTGCCTGTAATACCACTGACGGCTATTCTGCTGGCTGGGCTTTTTGAGGTCTTGATTAAATACATTAAGATAAGGGGCGTGATACCCTTGACCCGAATTGGATTAGGAGTCGTCCTGCTGATCGGGATGGCAGGTAGTTATTACATGCTGCAGAATGATGACTACCGCAATGAACCCTATTATTACAATAAAGTCGTTGATTTTGTGGGGCGCGAATCTAAGGTCGTTACCTTAAGCCAGGACTATGGAAATCGAATTGCATATTATGGCTGGATTAAACCAAAAGATTGGAAGGCATTTAGGAATAATGATCAAACCCTCATCCTCGATGGGGGAATGGATCCATTTGAAGAGTATTTTCGAGAGTTCACTGCAGAATTTGATTATTTCATCATCACCCGTATTAAAGAATTCCAGCGACAAGAACAATTATTCGATTTCCTCTATGAGAGTTTCGATATTTTTGAGGAAGGTGGCGGTTATATCATCTTTGATTTGAACAAAGAGCTTGATTCATGAATCAGATCCCCCGCGTCTCAATTATTACACCCTCATATAATCAGGCTGATTTCTTGGAATATACTATTCAATCGGTATTGAAACAGGATTATTTGAACTTAGAATATGGCATCGTGGATGGTGGTTCCACAGATGGAAGTCTGGATATCCTAAAAAAGCATGATCCCCATTTAAGCTGGTGGATTTCAGAGCCGGATCAGGGGCAAGCCCAGGCGATTAACAAAGGCATAGCAAGAACCAGCGGCAATATCATCGCCTGGATCAATTCTGATGATGTTTACCTGCCAAACGCCATCACCCAAGCGGTCACGGCAATAGAAGAATTTGATGTTGATCTGGTATATGGAGATGCCGTTACCATTGATGAAGCAGGATATCCGCTGAATGAGCTTATGTTCAGCGATTGGGACTTGTCAGACCTGCTGCGTTTTCGAGTTATCTGTCAGCCGGCGGTGTTTATGAAACGAGAGGTTTGGGAGGAAGTGCAGGGATTAAACTCAGATTTGCATTATATGCTGGACCATGAGCTTTGGATTAAAATCGCCTCCCGGTTTAGAGTGAAGCATATACCGTCATTCTGGGCGGCATCTAGATCTCATGGGCAGGCAAAAAATGTTGCTTTTGCGGCAGGATTTTCTGATGAAATT
>CBDVDO010000348.1:0-2310 GCA_965372765.1 uncultured Anaerolineales bacterium | reverse complement strand
TTTGGTTGAACAATACATTTTTGAATATTATCATCAACTGATTTCATTCTTCTTTCTATAAATTAGATGTTACAATCTTTTAAGAAATATCGGATATCATCATCCTTTATATCCGGCGCTGACCCACTTGCCGGTCGGCTTGGCCATAGCCGGTTTCATCTTTATTTCACTGTCTTTTTTTTAAAGCGCCCTAATTATGTCCAACTGTGAAGCATTGTGTCGTTTTGGCGCTTCTGGCTGCCATACCGACTGTTTTGAATATCTTGACTGGCAACATTTTTACGGCGGTTCATTCTTATTCCCCATAAAGATGAAATTCGTACTGGCCATTTTGTTGCTGGTCTTGCTGACGACGATCATGTTCAAAAGCCTAAAAAGCGAAAAGGGCATAATGTTTCGGCTGATTTTGCACTTGACGGATTATTTAAAGTCCCTTTGATGCCGCCAAAGCCTCACATCTGAAAGTGTTGACAAAGGAGCACTTCTAACGATGCAAGTCTATCGCTGTCCGGTTTGTGGTTACCTTCACGAAGGAATCCGAGATTTTCATTTTTGCCCGGTATGCGGCACACCGGCCGAACACTTCCAGCGGTTTACGCCGGCTGAACCTCCCGGGCACTGGGATTTGAAAAGCCGAATAATGATCACCCAAATGGCCGAATCCGGTCATTATGCTCTGGAAGGAAAGGGCACCACACGTCGTTTTCTCAACATGGACAATTTGCTCTTTCTGCCGGCCCAGGTCGCCAAACAACCGCTCCTTGACGAGGAACCGGTTAATACTCAAGTGGTTTTTGGAAAAACCGCACGTCGGCCCGTTATCGCTCAAACCCCGATTTTAAATGCGGGCATGTCATTTGGTGCACTCAGTCGTGAAGCCAAAATGGCTTTGGCTAAAGCATCGGCTATGGTGGGTTCGGTAGCCAACACCGGTGAAGGAGGAATGTTGGATGAAGAAAGAGAATTGGCGGATAAAATCACCCTGCAATATTCCACCGGGAGATTTGGCATATCTGATGAACGGTTGAAACAGGCGGATATGATCGAGATAAAAATTTCTCAGGGGGCAAAGCCCGGAATGGGAGGCAAACTTCCGGGAGCTAAAGTTACAGCCGAAATCGCCCATGTTCGACAAATTCCGGTTGGTAAAACCGTTTCATCCCCTGCACGTCACATGGATATCGACTCTCCCCATGCATTGTCCGAACGTATTCACTATCTTCGAGAACTGACAGAAGGCAAACCCATATCTCTAAAAATTGTGGGTGGTCATTTAGATGATGATCTTCAGGCCATATTTTCACAACCATACATTCCGGATGTATTGGTTATCGACGGGAGTGAAGGGGGTACCGGTGCTGCGCCTATTTTTACCAAGGATCACGTAGGGTTACCCTTGGTATACACCCTGCCAAGAGCGGCTGATTTTTTAAAGGAGCAGAATCTGAACGATCGCGTCACCTTGATTGCCACCGGCGGCTTGCGCCACGCCGCCGATGTGGCCAAGGCATTGGCTCTCGGCGCAGATGCCGTCTATCTTGGAGGTGCTTTAAAAATAGCACTGGGGTGTCGTTATATACGAAAATGCCATGAAGGCACATGCCCATATGGCATCGCCACTCAGGATCCTCAATTACGCACCCGTCTTGATGTGGCACAGGGAGCCGAGAAGGTTTCCCGGTTAATTCGTGCGGCCACCGAAGAAATCAAAGCGATTTGTCGTATTTGCGGCAAAGCGCATGTGAAGGATCTGGATCGCAGTGATTTGATAGCTCTTGATCCGGAGTTATCTCGGATCACCGGCATAGAAATGGCTTAACGGAGAAGATTATGCATCCTGATGTCAATTCATTTTTAGCCCTTATGTACCTCGCCTTCGGTGCAATTGCGGTAGCCATCATGCTTGAACTCAAGGGCAAACCAAAAGATCGGATTCATACCCGGGCCTTTGTTCTGACCCACAAGTTGTTGGGCTATTTGTTTGTGGCAATATTTGTTTTTATGCTGGTAGACATGATTAAAAAAGTCGGGGCCTATCAGGATGAGGTTAACACGAGAACAGTGATCCACATTGCATTGGCCATTTCTATAGGACCGCTTTTGATTTTGAAAATCGCCATTGTACGCAAATACAGGGTGTTGACCGGTAGTCTATTAACTCTGGGGACTGGTATTTTCGCAATCTCAACAGTCTTTGTTGCCTTGACGGCAGGTTATTATTATCTCCATCAATCAGATATTCGCTACACCTCCATAACATCCGTGGATAAAGATATTTTGGACAACGACACCGGACGCCATTTTGTTTTC
>CBDVDO010000347.1:0-2314 GCA_965372765.1 uncultured Anaerolineales bacterium | reverse complement strand
CCGGGGAAAAGAGTGATCATGTTCTTTTTCATCTTTTGGAGTATTTCCTCATCAACCAGACGCCGGTCAGTCGGGTTTTCAGGCTGCCGAATCCATAGTTGCCACTAACCCAATCCGCAATCACCTCGCGCTTAATCTTGGCGTTGTGGCGTGTATCCACCGGGAACTCTGACAAAAATAACACTTCGTGGATGCTCTTCGAAAGACCATTACTTTCAATAATTTCAAATGCATTTTCCCTGATTCTTTTTCTGGCATCACGGTTAATTCTCTCTTGCGCCTCTATCACCAATACAGCCGTTTTCTTCCCTGATTGCTCTCTCCCAACAAGAGCTGTTCGAGCTACATCTGGAATCTGGTTGAAGAGCGCCTCCACTTGAACGGGATACAAAACCCCCGAATCGGTTACCACGATATGCGCCTTGCGACCGCAAAACCAGAGTCTGCCTGCCTCGTCAAAGTAGCCAACATCCCCCAGGCGATGCCAGATCTTATCTCCCTCTCTGATCTTGGCTTCCGCGGTTTGCACAGGTCTGTGAAGATATTCGCGGGTAACCACGGGTCCCTTTACAGCTATTTCCCCCATCGAACCTTGAGTCAATTCCAGATAATCTTCCCACTCAGCAATGGGATAATCGCTGTTCTTTATGACCCGGATATCAATTCCTGAAAGTTGTTTTCCCACACACATTCCTGCGCCTTTATCGCATAAATCAGCAGTTTCTTCTAATATCTCTTTCCCATCAATCAAGGTCAAAGGCAAGGCTTCCGTGGCGCCAAAGGGTGTAAATACTTCTCCTCCCGGCATGAGCTTCTCATATCTCCGGATCAAGGATGGTGGAACAGGCGCACCCATCATTAAAATTTTCCGCATGGAATTTAATTCCAATTGATTTTCTTCGCAATATTTAGCTATGATCTTCCAGATAGTTGGCGATCCAACTGAGTGGGTAACACCAAAAGTTTCGATGGCTTCAACAAGAAGCGCAGGATTAAGCTGTGCTGGATTGCTGGCATCCATATCGGGCATAACGGTAGTCACACCCAAAGATGGATTGAATAAGGCAAAAATATAGAGGCCGGGCAGATCAATATCGCCAGTCTTGATTCCAATATCATCCCTGAGCAAATCAACCTGCGCTCTGAACATACCCTGCTGATAAATAACCCCTTTTGGGATGCCTGTGCTGCCAGATGTAAAAGCCACAGCAGCTTCATCTGTAGCAAATGTGTCGGCCAGGCAGAACTTAGCTCTTTTTTCGGATTTTAGCCCGCTCAATTCCTTTCCGGGCCAAAACAATTTTCTTCCTACGGTAACCTGTTTCCTTAAATGCGCAAAGGGTTTTCTGGCGAAGAAGCTCAAGACATGAGCCATCGGAATTCCGATCATATTCACTGGCTCAGTTTCTGCAACACATTGTAAAAACGCTTTCATCCCCATTCCGGGATCGATCAAGATTGGCACTGCGCCAACCTTTAGCAACGCGAAAGTGACTGCGATAAAATCAATCGAAGGCCGGATCATTACCAGCGTGCGCTCCCCTCTGTTGATCCCGTAATCAGTAAATCCATGTGCGTATTGATCACTAAGCTCAGATAATTGCTTAAAACTTATCGTTGAATATTTTCCGCGATCGTCCTTCCCTCGCCCAACTGGAAAATGAATTGCTGCTTGATAGGGGTGTTTTTTTGCGGCTTCATCCAGTGAAGCGGCGATATTATATTTATCCATTAACTATTCCTGTCCAGAAAATCTCGAACTATGGGAACGATTTCTTCACCAGCGTCTTCCAGCACATAATGTCCCGCACCAGGAAAGTGATGGATTTCGGCGCCCGGGAAGCGTTTTTCGAATTCAGCGCAAAATTCATTTGGAGTGAACACAAAATCCAGGTCTCCCCAGGCAATGAGCAGGGGAGAATTCTTGAACTGGTTTACTTTGACGTCCAACTCCCTGAACAGGCCAAGGGTATGATGATCGTCTTCAAGTGGAATTTCCTGAACGAAACGATGGATTGCAACCCGGTTCTTCCAGGAATCATAAGGTTCAGTATATGCGGCGTAGACTTCCCTGGTGCGCTTTTCTTTCTTTTTAATTGCCCAATAATAGGCAAAAATGGAGAACAGGTTCAGCCCTCGCACCATCAGCCCACCAATAATTGGATAGCGGCAGATTTTTATCCTCATAGGTACCTGATTGAGGTAAAAAACTGCGGTATTCAACACCACCAGCCCTTTGACCATCTCGGGCGATTTAATGGCATTCCCAAAACCTATCGGGCCTCCCCAATCGTGGACAACCAGGTAATATTCT
>CBDVDO010000346.1:0-2339 GCA_965372765.1 uncultured Anaerolineales bacterium | reverse complement strand
CTTTACTTCCCGGCGAGTTCCTTTTTTAATGCCGTGCCCAACCGTTTAATTCCCTCAACAATCACTTCCGGTTGAGAATATGAAAAATTCAACCTCATAGCGTGATGTCCACCATCTGCATTAGGATAAAAGTGCACTCCGGGAACAAAAGCAACCTTTTCTTTTAGCGCCGTTTCTTGGAGAAAGACATTGGTATCAATGGTTTCAGGAACTCTGGCCCAGAGGAACAATCCACCTTCCGGAAGTGTCCATTCACACTCTTCGGGCCAAAACTCGGTTAGGGCATCCACCATGGTGTCTCTTCGCTCTTTATATGCCTCACGAATTTTATTAATGTGCGGTTTCAGGATGCCCCGCTGGCAGATATCATTCGCTACATACTGGACAAAGGTGCCGGTATGCAAATCACAGCCCTGCTTGGCTTGTATAAACCTCTTCATAAGTGCCTCTGAGCATACTATCCAACCCAATCGCAACCCCGGCGCCATAGTCTTTGAGAAAGTACCCAGATATATTGTGCGTTCAGGGATCAGGCTACAAATAGGGGTAATATACTCACCTTCAAAACGAAGCTGCCCATAAGGATCGTCTTCGATAACAGCCAGATCAAGTTTAGTGGCAACCTCGGCCAATTTTATTCGACGCTCCAATGACAAAGTTGTGCCGGCTGGATTATGGAAGTTGGGCAGAACGTAAATAAAGGCCGGTGGTTTCCCGCTATCCTCCAATACCTTGTTATAGGCACGTTCAATCTCATCAACTACCATGCCCTGTTCATCCAGGCGCATGGTATGAAATTTCGCCTGGTATGCTCGCCAGGCTTGAATTGCACCCAAATAGGTGGGACGCCCGGTCAAAATATATCTTCCCGGGTCAATGAATATCTTGCCAATCAAATCCAGGGCTTGCTGAGAACCATTGGTCAACAATACATTTTCCGGGGTAGCAGGAATGCCATATTTATGAATAGATGCCGCCAGATATTCTTTTAATGGATAATACCCTTCCGTAGCGCCGTACTGGAGAGCCTTTCTTCCCTGTTCCCGGGCAACATAAACACATGCCTCTTCGACTTCCCGGGTGGGAAAAAGTTCCGGGGCTGGTAACCCACCAGCGAATGAAATAATATCCGGGTCCTGGGTAAACTTAAGCAATTCCCGTATGACTGAACTCTCCATACCCTTGGTCCGTTCGGCAAGGTGTGATTCCCAATCCAATACGGGGATTTCGCGATTTAAGTCGTTATTTACTTCCATATTTTCCCTCCCAAAGAGAATCTAAAAGGGTGTTTCTGTGAATATTTGTGGATTATATAATAGTACAAATATAGTGATAAAAAAAGCCCGTTTCGATTTTTTATCGAAACAGGCCTGGTACCATTTTCAGGTATCGGATAAGGTCAACTGAATCATAGCCAGCAGCCTGGTTTGAATATCGAGCCGCTGGAATGGGCAAAGAGCAAAAAGTCTAATTAACACCATCAAATGGTTTCCTGAGAGAATACCCTATCGATCCCTTGAGCATCCTCTATTCGAATTAGTTAAGTTATGTTCTTTTATTCAATTCTGTACCCTATTTTACTCTAATGTAGATAGCAGTCAAAGTGTAAAATATCATGCTTCCTGAGATGTTCTTTGAAATAAATTGATGCTCTCAATATGATAGGTCTGGGGGAACATATCAAATGGAGTTGAACCCTGCAGCTGATACCCTTGGTTGTGCAACCGTGACACATCCCGAGCCAGCGTCGCCGGATCACAGGAAATGTAGGCAATCAAATCCGGCTGTAAGGAAACCACACTATCCAAAACCTTTTTTGAAATGCCCGCTCTTGGGGGATCAAGCAAGATAATATCGGGAGAGATCTCAAGGTAGGGCAAAATATCTTCCGCCGGGACATCATATAGTTCAACTGAGTCAAACCCTGCCAGGTTATAGAGGAAATCTGCTGCTGCAGAAGAATCTGATTCAATACCAATTATTTGTTTTACCAGTGGAGCTAAAAACACGCTGAACAGCCCTACACCGCAATAGACATCCAGCAGAACTGTATGCTCCGTCAAAGGCAGAGTATCCAGCAGATAATCCACTATCAATTCTGCCACGGGGGAGTTTACCTGAAAAAAGGATCCCGCAGATACAACAAAAGGAAATCCGTGGATCTCAATAATTGTAAAGTCATCCCCTGCAAGCACTATCGCGCCACCCGGGCCCTTGTGAACCGCAGATAACGGAAGATCAACCGCAAATTCAATCGGTTTGGGATCGCTGCTTTCCAGGACAATCATTGTATCTTGCCCCCCTTCACCTGCCCGAAGACTAATGCGGTCTAACCCGGG
>CBDVDO010000345.1:0-2363 GCA_965372765.1 uncultured Anaerolineales bacterium | reverse complement strand
CAGATGAGAAAAAGTCATTTAGCGGGGAAGAATCGTTTAGTCCGGTCGGCTCAATATTGTCACGATCATTGTTTTCTTCAGGTGGAAAGAAATCATTCCTCAGGGACGAGTCTGCTGGTTCGGTTGGTTTGAAGAAATCATTCAGGCGTGATGAATCGTCCGGATCGGTTGATTTGAAGAGGTCATCCAAGCGTGACGAATCATCAGGTTCAACAGGTGGGAGGCCGCCAAGAGCATTATTATCTTCAGCAGAGAGGAGGTCATTACGCAAGGATGAATCATCAGACCCCAAGGGACTACCGCAAAATTCACAAGACTCTTGATCGTCCGGATTGGTCCTACCGCAGGTGGGGCAGAGGATATCGGTCATCGTTTAGCCCCCATAAGGACGGTCTGTTCCCATCAGGATCCTGATCCCGGTGGTTATGGTTCCCAGCGCGATTCCTAACAGCAGACCGCGGGCTCCTCCGAGTGCTGGAACACGAACAATCCAATCACGAATGACATGAAGGAAGGGAAGAGTGGCAGGGGGAATAGAAAACGAGCCGAGTAGAACCAGGAGAATCACAAAAAAGAAAACGATTGAAAAAAGATCCATTCTTTTTCGCAGGATACTGGCTGCGGCGTAGGTCAGACTGACGGCTGTTACCGCTAATAAACTGGTTTCAATTGGCAGTTGAATATAGGTGAAGATCCAATTTGTCATCTGGAAATTGGCTTGTCCAAGCAAGTATGATTGGACCATGTCAATAATACCTATCACTAAAGTCAACAAAAGCGCGATGATTAGAATGAGACTGTAACCGCTATTTTCGTTGTCAGGCCCCATCTTCTTGATGTGGACAGTGAGCAGATTAATGATTCCAACCAGCAGCGCCACAGCAGCTAGTACCAGTCCTGTCCGCAACAAAGCGAAACGAATATTGGTGATGGATGGGAAAAAGTACCCGGCCAAGACGATAATCCCCACTCCGATGGCAATTGCTGTTGATACGGGCGCATTTAATTTTATGTTCACATTGAACCTGTCTGGATATTTTCAGAGAAAATGTCTATTCCAAGAATTTTCAATAAAACACTTCCGAGAATGATAAATATGATGATCCATCTGAAAACATCCTGGGCAGAAATGCTGGCCAGGTGGATTTTTCCGGCACCCAGGTATGCGCCGCCGGCATATAATTCTTCTCCTATGAGAGGATCTGATGCCGAGGCATATATTACAGCCTGAGCAGGAAGTTGAGCGGTTCCGGCGATTGTTGGAGAGCTCTGCCGTTCCCCGGCAGTGGTTAACCAGGTTATTTCGCTGCCAAACCAGCCAGTGTGAATATTAGCAGAGACATTATTATCCCTAATGGTTGTGAGGGTTCCTGCCGCATAAGAGAACGGCGTAACGCCGACCAACTCCCCGGAAGGATTTCTACCCTTGTCAGCAACACTGATTGCTTTGGAGGTCCCCTGAATGGTGTCTTGGGCCAGGATTGAAATTACTGCATTACCAGTGGACGCGACCGGGGGATAATCACATACAGATGATTTTTCAATGACCTGTTTTAATATACTCAATCCCGCCAGAGCCGAAGCGGATTCTGGACCCGTGATTCCCCCTCTCCCCAGAGAGATATGCAGCTGCGTGCCGTCTTCTACAGCGACATTTATCTCCTGGTTGATCTTATCGTAGGCAGATATGGGTCGGATATTTTTCTGCTCTGGTTCCTTATTGATGATCGAAAAAAAGATCATCAGACCGAGGAAGAGAACAATTACCACAATCCCTGTGAAGCCTGTAGCTGACACAGTGTTAACCTCCAACTACGCTGTTGGCTCAAAGGACCTGAGAGCCTTGATAAATATTGCGGTTTCCGTTGGGTCCTCTAAAATCCTGGCAAAGTCTCGGGACTGTTCTTTGGAAATGAAAGGAGACAAGACTGGTTGGCTAATATATACCAGTTGGGCGCCAAGCAGATTGATTGGACCTGAAGCTTCCAAAAAAGTTGCTGTGAGATTATGGAGCCGCAATTTATATAGCGTTTTGATCCATTTTTCCCTGTTTTCTTGAATCTCCATAGTTCAGAATTAGTATAGCATAGTTTCTTTTTTCAAGTGAGTAGTACCTGTCTGTTGGGATGTGACTTAAGATATCCCGCTTTGATTATTTCTCATACTGTGCTACCAGGGGTTAGTAAAGTATTGTATGATATAGGTGGTAAAGAAAAACAGGCCATTTTTGGAGGAATTATGCAGCCCGATTTAACTGATCAGATCCTGGAATTAGTGCGCTTGACATCGACTGATTTACCCAGGGATGTAGAGGAAAAATTACGAAAATCAAAAGATCAAGAAGCTGAAGGCTCGGCGGCAGA
>CBDVDO010000344.1:0-2363 GCA_965372765.1 uncultured Anaerolineales bacterium | reverse complement strand
CCGAGGTTAAAATAATCCACAGCTTCCATAATCCGCCGATAAAAATAATGTTCAGCAAAAAACCAGGGGACTTCCAGCCAGTTTTTCCCTGCCCAGGGAGTTATGTAGGATTCCCAGTATTTGATGTCGGGAGCTCCCGGGTCCTGAAGCTGGCGAATAGGCCCCTCAGGTATTTCATCCCTGAGCTGAATCAATTGCTCGAGAACCTGAGGCGGGAACTCGTTTTCATTGATCACCCGATTTACGATTTCCGGCCAGCGGTCAATAACCGTTGATTGAGCCCAGGAACCTGGTTCTGTGCTGTAGATGGGTTGGGGATATTTTGTTGTCATATTTTTTCTTCACTGGAAACGGTTTTCTGGAAGGAAATCGTTTCCTCAACTAACCCAATGTTATAATGCCCTCTAGACCATGACCTCACCTGAAAACCAATCTCTTTCAGCCTTGCTGAAAAAACATAATCTTCGTCCTGATAAAAATCTCGGTCAAAATTTCTTGACCGATCCCAGCATCCTGGACAATATTGTGGAAGCTGCTGAGGTAAAAAGCCAGGATACTGTCCTTGAGATCGGTGCAGGTCTTGGACACCTCACCAGGCATCTGGCTGCTGCTGCCAAACAAGTTGTCGCCGTAGAGCTGGATAAACGCCTGATCTCAGTTCTGGAACAGAATCTTCAATCTTTTAGTAATATCAGGATTGTCCAGGGGGACATCCTCCAGCTCAAACCAGGGGACCTGGTTTCGGAGGATAATTACCTTGTCGTAGCCAACATTCCCTACTATATCACATCTTTAATTATCCGAAATTTACTGGAATCCAGGGCAAAACCAAAACGAATTATTCTTACTATTCAATACGAAGTTGCTCAGCGGGTATGTGCTTTATCCGGACAAATGAGTGTGCTCGCTTTAAGTGTTTTGATGTACGGGGAGCCAATTCTGGTAAAACGGATACCGGCGAAAGCATTCTACCCTCCCCCGAAAGTGGACTCTGCTGTTCTCCGGATTGACCTTTACCCAGAGCCCGTCCTTCCCGCAGAAAAAAGAGACCTCTTCTTCAAATTGGTTAAGGCAGGGTTCCTTCACAAAAGAAAAACCATCCGGAACTCAATTTCTACCGGGTTAAAATGGGCTCCCGAAAAGACAGAAGCTTTGTTATCTGCTGCTGATATTAATCCCCAAAGACGGGCCGAAACATTAAGCCTTTCAGAATGGCTTGAAGTTACCAGCCAATATGATAAGATAAAAAAGCTTTATTCAAATTAAAATTTACCCTAGAAAAGGAATCCAGAATGTCTGACCCCCGCATTAAAAAACTTGCCGATTTGCTAGTCAACTATTCAGTAAAAGTCCAGCCGGGACAATGGGTTCTAATTAACAGCCATGTCATCGCTGAACCTTTGACCAACGAGGTACTGCGCGCAGTGCTGGAAGCCGGAGGGCTTCCCCAAATAATTCTATCTTCAGATGATCTGGTCGAAACTGGTTTCCGTTATTCCAACAATGAGCAGCTCAGCTGGATTTCTCCTATTGTGAAAACCCTCTATGAAGAGGTGGACGTCCTGATTGCCTTGCGAGCTTTTGAGAATACCAAGTATCTGGCCAATATCGATCCCAAAAAACAACAAGTCCAGGCTCAAGCCCGGCAGGAGCTAATGCAAACCTATATGAAACGGGCTGCTTCTGGTGATCTCAAGTGGACCCTTACCCAATATCCTTGCCCTGCTTACGCCCAGGATGCCGATATGAGCTTAAGTGAATACCAGGATTTTGTACACTCCGCTACCTATACCGATCAGGATGACCCGGTATCAGAATGGGAAAGAATCCACGATGAGCAGCAGGTAGTTGTCGATTGGCTTAATGGTAAAAAAGAAGTCTCCGTGAAAAGTCCTAATGTTGATCTTACTCTCTCGGTTGAAGGCCGGACATTCATTAACTCAGATGGAACTAACAACATGCCCAGCGGAGAGGTGTTCACCGGGCCGGTGGAAGATTCCGCTAATGGCTGGGTGGAATATACTTATCCAGCGATTGAAAAAGGCAAGGAAGTTTCAGGTATCCGATTAGAGTTCAAAGACGGAAAAGTGGTCAAAGCCAGCGCAAAGAAAAATGAGGAATTCCTGCTAGCCATGCTGGACAGCGATGACGGCGCCCGCTACCTGGGTGAATTTGCTATCGGAACAAATTACGGAATCCAGAAATTTACCAAAAGTATTCTCTATGACGAGAAAATTGGAGGTTCCTTCCATATGGCTCTCGGCGCAGGATACCCGGAAACTGGAAGCAAGAATGTATCCAGCATTCACTGGGATATGATTTGTGATATCCGGGAAGACAGCGAAATTCACGTTGATGGAGAG
>CBDVDO010000343.1:0-2369 GCA_965372765.1 uncultured Anaerolineales bacterium | reverse complement strand
CTCTCTTTCTCGAGTAAATCCAAAACTGTTTGGGTTTCTTCACCATACTTATAACGAAGAATATATTCCGCAGACCTCTCAAGTTTGGTCTCACGCGGGTTGGCGACAATCAGTGTCGCGCCGCGCTCCGCTGCCGCTTTAACACGCAGCCACCACAGCGGTGCTTCTTCTTCTAAATCACAGGCAACTACCAGGATTGCCGTGCCGGATCCCAGGTCCTTCATATTTGATCCCTGCCCCAAACCTACCCGGGTTGTGAGATCACCACCAGCCAGAGAAGAATCTAAAATGAGTTTCCCGGATAATCCCTCAGTTAAAGTTCTCAGCTGGTAAAAATCCTCATTGGCTAATCGGCCGCCGACTAGAGTTACCAGGCCGTCGGGTTGAGATTTAAGCCGCTCAGCAGCAATCTTAATTGCCTTCTGCCAGGTAACAGGTTTTAATTTACCTTTCGAATTCCTGGCCAGAGGTTTCGTTAATCGGTCTTCGCTGGCAGTGAAATGATGGGCAAAGCGGCCTTTATCACAAATCCAGAGTTCATTGACCCATTCATTCTGGCGGGGCATCACCCGTTGAATTTTGCTCCTCCCGGTTTTAGGATCCAGCCGGGTATTGAGAGTAATATTGCAGCCCACCGGGCAGTGGGAACAAATTGAAGGGCTGGCATTCATCTCCCAGATGCGGGCTTCAAACCGGAAATCTACAGTCGTTAATGCGCCCACTGGGCATAAATCGGTGGTATTCCCTGACCAATAACTGTCAAAAGGCGGATTGGAATAAGATACGATATTTGTTTTCCGACCCCGGTGATAATATTCCAAAACTGGATCGGCTGCGATTTCTTTCTGGAATCGAATACACCTGCCGCACTGGATGCAGCGCTCCTGATCAAGAGTTATCAAATCTCCCAGGGGAAGGTGTTTGCCCAGATGGATCTTTTCATCCAGGGTGAAGCGGCTTTCGGACAAGCCGTATTCAAATGTCAATTCCTGCAGGGAACATTCGCCGCCTTTATCACAGACAGGACAATCCAGGGGATGGGAGGTGAGAAT
Source organism: uncultured Anaerolineales bacterium (assembly GCA_965372765.1). Taxonomy (GTDB): domain Bacteria; phylum Chloroflexota; class Anaerolineae; order Anaerolineales; family UBA11858; genus B10-G9. The sequence goes on along the minus strand of CBDVDO010000343.1, from coordinate 1,317 downwards.
AAATTCTAAAATGTCTTCCCTGGCTTTGGTTACTTTCTCGTTGGCAGTATGAATCACCATGCCTTCAGCAACTGGCACAGTACAGGCAGTTTCCAGATTTCCAGAAAAGGAAATCTTGGGTGTGCCGTCTGCTTCAAGGGCAAGCTCTCCAGTACTCCTGTCCCGCTGAGTCCGCCCGATTTCTACCAGGCATATCCGACACGCGCCCACCGGCTCCAATTTGGGATGGTAGCAGAAGACCGATATATCAATTCCTGCTGATTTGGCAGCATCGACAACCTTTGTGCCTTGCTCAACTATGACCTGCTGGCTGTCGATCGTTAACGTTATTTTTTCACTCATAACCTATCCGTAATAACTACCCCTGATCTGACCCTTTCGGTTCTCTGTTAAAATCCTCCGGGAAACGGTCAATGCTGGTCAGCACACCCATCACCGAGAACTCTCCCAGAGCGCACAGACATTTGCCCTGAATATTTGAAGCAACATCGTATAGAAGCTGGATTTGTTCTTCTGTTTTTTCTCCGGAATGAATTTTCCGGGTGAGATGACGCATCCAGTAAGTGCCTTCCCGGCAGGGGGTGCATTTTCCGCACGATTCGTGATTAAAGAAATCAATCGTTTTCTTAATCACCCAATCCATACTGATGGTTTCATCTATCACAATCACGGAACCCGATCCAAGATCTGCTCCCAACTCCCGGATTGAAGCATACTCCAGAGGCGTATCGAGCACCTTGTCACTAGCTCTCAAAATCGCCGATGAAGCCCCAGCCGGCATAATTGCCTTTATCTGGGCATCATTAAGAATTCCACCACCATGTTCGAATATCAGCTCACGGTAAGTAGATCCAAAAGGCAGTTCATAGTTCCCGGGTTTTTTCACCCGGCCGGAAAGCGAGAAAACTTTCACTCCAGCCGAATCTTCCGTTCCCAAATTCCGGTACCAATCCGCGCCATTTTCCAGGATCAAGGGGAGATTGGTGAAGGTTTCTACATTATTTACTACCGTTGGTTTGCCATATAGACCGTACGACGGCGGGAACGGCGGGCGGAGACGGGGCTGTCCTCGTTTGCCTTCCAGAGATTCCAGCAAAGCGGTTTCCTCACCACAGATATAAGCTCCCGCTCCCAGATGAGTGTGGATCTTTAAACTGTACTCTGTGCCAAACAGATTTTCACCCAACAAACCTGCCTTTTTCAATTCATTTATCTTGCCGTCCAGGAATTCCGCCAGCTGCCAGAACTCTCCCCGGAGATAGATATAAGCTGCTTGAGCGCCAACCGCATACGAGCCGATTGCCACACCTTCCAGGA
>CBDVDO010000342.1:0-2371 GCA_965372765.1 uncultured Anaerolineales bacterium | reverse complement strand
ATCACGAACTACCTTGCCGTCCCCCCAAACGACCACAGGGCACCCGGCAAGCACATTTTTAAGCGCGACATTTATCAATCCCTGCACCGAAGAAGAATGATGCTCACCATAAGGGTTGGAAATGCGCAGAATCAGGTATTCGAGACCATACAGGTAGCCGCTTAACTGTATATATTTTTCCATCGCAAGCTTAACGGTACCATGCGAGCATATGGGATTGGTGCTCCAGGTCTCTGCGAAATTCCGCACTTGCAGGCCTTTTTGAGGCAGACCGTAAACAGTGCCCCCGGAAGAGGCAAAAACTATTTTGGGAACGCCGAACCTGCGCATCAGGCAAAGCAGCTTTACCGTCGGCACCAGGTTGGACTCGATGTCATATGCCATTTCAAAGCCGTTGGAGGCCGCCGGAATAGTAGTTGATATCAAGTGGACAACGATATCTATTTTATTTTCCTTGAACACCTCTTCCAGGTCGTGCTCCCGGCAGAAATCCCCCCGGCAGATCTTACATGCCGCTCTGGCGGCCCAGGCCGCGGGGGCTGGAGCTGAATCAAAAACCACAACCGAATACCCCCGAGCCGAAAACAACTCTTCAAGCAGATTAAGCCCTATAAAACCGAAACCACCCAGTACCAAGATATTTTTCTTTTTCGCAGCCATAGAACATCTCCAGTTTAGCCTAAACTTTTATCCACTCGTCCGGGATTAAGCCTTTGAAGCCCCAAGAGGGTCCCGCCTGGATCTTTACCGCAGGAGTGACAATAACTTTTCCCTTGGCCTGGCCCAGCCAAGCCCCCCACCAGCTGAACGTACTATTGGCGGTTATGAAGTGCCGGCACTGGGTCATCAGACACAAATCGACATAGGCGTTTTTATCTCCCTGATTGTGAGAGACAAGAGTTACCCGTCCTTTGGGCAGGGCAAGCTTTTCACGAACAGCCTCCGGAATATCGGAAAACAGAAAGTAACGGGGCGACTCGATCTTTTCCTCTATCAGGGCAATAGCGCGCTGATAGTAATCAGCCGAAACGTTGTGGGCCGCCGTAACATCAGGCGTATCAAAGAAACGCACATGAACCGCAACAGCATTACAATTGCGGATGCGCGCTGCCATTTCAAAATTGGCTGTGTCAGTAGGCGGCGTAATTCTCAAGTCAGCACGGATCGTCTGCTCCACATCCTTAAAGTAATCTTCGCTTTGCCAATACCCCTCCAGGTACACCGCCCCATATGGCTTGACGTGCAACAGGCGCGGATCTAAATCGATGCCTTCCTGCTGGATGTAGGTGCGTTCCTCAAACGGGCGAGGACGATTATAGGCTCGCTTAAGATAACGGCGAACACGCGAAAATGGCTCCAGCCGCTCGGCTGCTGTTGCCTTGCGGCAAGGTATGCTGAAGTGGTCTAGCTGGTAGTGGCGCTGATAGTTACGGTCACGGACAAAACCGCTGACTGCATCGATCACCAGTTCAGCATTGTTCACCAGAGCCAAGCGGCGTGCGGCGGCATAGCAGAAGAGTTGGTTGCCGAGACCGCCTAAAATGCGTGGGATGATTTTAATTACGCCCAACGGGATACCTTGGTGTCAATTGCTGGTGCCTTCCTGTGCAGATACTAAAAAATGATGTGTTAATGAACAGCTCGATAGTGATAAACTGATTTGGCATGAGAATTCCAGCAAGCACCAAATTATCAATGTAATAATATCCTATTTTTATCCGTACCACAACCAGTGGGGGAAAATCATAGCAAGCACGGATAGCGGCTAAAGATATCAGTATATAAATGGTACTGTGAAACAGAATGACGGCAACCACGCATAGCTCCAAAAATAAAATAGAGAAGAGAGTTGTCAGTTTTTAACACGTGTTGTTGGTACACAAATTGAAATACAGACAGCTGTTCAACGAAACACAAAATTATGAGTCTTCAGTTTATGCTGACCTGCCGCAACTTTGGTCACGGTCTCTATAGTTACTTCCTGTGCTATCTCATCCGCCGTAAAGGCACGATATCCCTGGCTGAAAAATATCTCGAAGGTCTGTGTAAAGTTCGGGTTCATGGGTGTGCCGGCGGGTTGGTGCTCAGTAGTGGAGATCTCAACCATCCAGATCGGGCGGGGTTCGTTGACCAGAGTTTGTGTGGCACCTTGCAGCATCATGAGTTCCGCGCCTTCAATATCCACCAGAATCAACACCCGCTTGCCATACAGCGTATTGCCAAGTACCCGGTCCAGACTCAGCACCGGAACCTGGGTCTTATAGCTTTCGGGAATGGATGCCCACCCTTTGACCAGCGAGGCACCAGTCCCTCCTCACCACATTTCCAGAATATCGGTATCACGCCCGATCGCAACGGGGAACACTTGTGC
>CBDVDO010000341.1:0-2374 GCA_965372765.1 uncultured Anaerolineales bacterium | reverse complement strand
CATCGTGGTGATTGCAGAAAATGCTGGAGAAGGGTCAGAGGTGGCGGCCCCGATTTTCCGGCGGGTTGTTGAACTCTACTTTAATCAGGTATTGCGTTATTATCCCTGGGAAACCGAAATCGGTGTCTGGTATGTACCGGATCCGGAAAATGGTGAAGAATAATTTATAGAGGAAGGTTAATGCGTGAGTGAACTCCTAAGGGGAAGGGTAATCCAGGCTCAATCCGGTTTTTACACAGTTGAAATCGGAGAAGGCGAGTTGATCTGCCAACTAAGAGGGCGATTAAAAAAAGGGCGCAAGATAGGGGATATTGTCGCAATTGGAGATTGGGTTCAAGTGTCCAGGCAGGGTGAACGGGAGGGGATGATAGAAGAAGTTGAATCCCGCCAGAGCATGATCTACCGAATGGCACCCATAGCGAGAGGGGAATATCAACAGGTGATCATTGCCAACCCGGATCAGGCAGTTTTTGTATTTTCCGTTTCCCAACCAGAACCAAGATTGCGGATGTTAGATAGATTCCTGGTCATTGCGGAAAAAGAAGAGGTATCTTCAATTATTGTTGCAAACAAGATTGATTTAACCGGTATGAAAAAAGCACGGGATCTTTTCAGCCGTTATCAAAAGATTGGTTATCAGGTTTTTTACACCTCAGTAATTAATGGGCGCGGGATCAAAGCGCTTAAGAAACAATTGATAGGTAAAACCAGTTTGTTCGCAGGACCTTCCGGGGCTGGAAAAACCAGTATTTTGAACAAAATCCAGCCTGGATTGGGTTTGGAAGTGAAGGAAGTTAGCGAAGGGACGAAAAAAGGCAAGCACACTACAGTCTCCAGAAGACTGGTTGCCTTGAGCGGTGGAGGGTATGTAGCTGACACCCCGGGATTGAAAGCTCTGGACTTATGGGATATTACACCAGAGGAAGTGGATGGCTATTTCCGGGAGATTAACAACCTGGTGCATAAATGCCGTTTCAGCGATTGCACCCACACTCATGAACCAGGCTGTGCTGTAATAGAAGCGCTTAAGAACAAACACATCCACCAGGATCGCTACCGGTCCTATTTGCGAATGAGAGAAGTTGAAGAAGATAAAATTCCATGGTTTTAAAGAATAAATATTTCCTGGTTTTCATTTTTATATCTTTAATCCTGCTGCCTGCCTGTAAGGAAGAAGAAATCCAGGCTCTAGATATTCCGCAATCCAGTGGAGAAGATGACCTCCCTGAGTTGATACCGTCTCCTGTTCCGGAAAGAACGCTGTCTATTTGCCTTGGTGATGAACCGGATTCACTCTTTCTCTATGGGAATCAATCATCTTCCGCGGCCATCATCCGCCAGGCAATCTATGATAGTCCCGTCGATGAGGTAGATTTTCAGTATTCCTCATCTTTGCTGGAGGAAATCCCCTCCCAGTCAAATGAGTTGGTTGCTGTAGTCCCGCTGGAAGTTTATCCTGGGGAAAAGATCGTTGATTCAAAGGGGAATATAACAATATTAGCGAGCGGCGTTGAATACCGGCCAGCTGACTGCTCGGCACTAGATTGTTTGGAAACCTATCAGAATCAATCTCCAGTTATTCTCGATCAAGTAGAGATAAAGTTCCCGATAAAATCAGGGATAAACTGGGCCGATGGAAATCAACTGACTGCAGTTGATTCCGAGTTTTCATTTCAGGTAGCACAGGAATTGTATGGATCCCGGGGTCCCCGAAATATCCGATATACTGCCAGTTACGAAGCTGTAGACGCAAGGACGATCCTCTGGAAAGGTGTGCCGGGGTTCCTGGGGATTTATTCCTATCCGGAATATTTCTTCTCCCCCCTTCCGCATCATCTCCTGGCCAATCTGACAATGGATGAGATGTTAACCTCAGAGGGGACGACTCGACAACCGCTAAGTTGGGGACCATACCGGATCACCGATTGGGTTCTTGGAGATCACCTGACCCTGTTGAAAAATGAAAATTACCATTTAGGTTCTGCTGGGCTGCCAGTCTATGACGCGCTGGTTTTCCGGTTTGTGGAAAGCGGGGAGGAAGCGTTGGCGGCTTATTTTTCCGGGGAATGTGAGATTATTGCTAATGAACCGGGTCTCTTTGATTTCCTGCCAGAATTATTGATCCGGGAACGGGCGGGAGATCTCAAAATCAATTTCATTGAAGGGGGAGCCTGGGAACAGGTCAGTTTTGGAATCAACTCCCTGGATCCGAAACGGGTTTTGCTTCAGGATTCAAGAACCCGTCAGGCAATCACCCAGTGCATAAATAGAGAAGAAATCTCCCTGGCACGTGGTGACGCTGGTTCCGTAGTTGAGGGCTTTTTTATGCCGGGTGATTCGCGAATAACATCACAAGCTACTGGTAATCCTTACC
>CBDVDO010000340.1:0-2382 GCA_965372765.1 uncultured Anaerolineales bacterium | reverse complement strand
GATTCCGTGTTAAGTTTATCGAGCGCTGCCTGGTTAAAATCTACCGCCAGGACTTCATACTCATCTTCCCGGGCTAAGTCTTTGATAATAGCGCTGCCGACCAAACCTGCTCCCAGAACAATTATTTTCATCCGTATCTCCTATCCAAATTGGAAACGATTTCCTCCAGGGAAACCATTTCCTCATAACTCTTGTTATGTGGTCATAATATATTTTCTAAGGAAGGTATCCGCCTTCAGGTAAAAATCCTGAACATTTTCAGCCTGTTTAAAGCCGTGTCCTTCCTCCGGGTACAGGTGGTACTCATGGGGCACACCATTTTTTCTTAATTCGTCGACAATTTGTTCTGCCTGGTCGAGGGGGACTATTGGATCTTTCCCTCCCTGGAAGATTGCTACTGGATCGCGGATTCTGTCAGCGGAAAACAGTGGTGAACGCTCCCGATACACACTTGCATCTTCTGGATAGGGTCCCAGCAGCCAGCTCGGATAAAACCGTTCAAATTTTGGCGGATTCTCCAGCAGGGCCAGATGATTGGCAATGCCGTAGAGGGAGATTCCTGCCAGGAAAACACCTGGGTAGGTTATCAGAGTTTGCAGCACAGTAAAGCCCCCGGCGCTGCTTCCCAGAAGAACCATCTTATCCGGATTAGCCCATCCCTGAGCAGCAGCAAAACGAGCTCCGCTAAGGCAATCCTCAACATCAATAACTCCCCATTGCCTCTTCAGAGCTTGGCGGTACTCTCGGCCGTAGCCGGTGCTGCCCCGGTAATTTACCACCAGCACCGCGTATCCCCTGCTGGAAAAATACTGCACCCGGGGTTCAAAATCGGCCCATTTCTGGCTGGTGGGACCGCCGTGAATAATGATCATTAACGGCGGCAGGTTATTATCTGCAAAGGAAGGATTATGTGGTGGATAAAATAATCCATGGATCATGTTCCCGTCAGAACCAGACCAGGAGACTGGCTTTGGCAAAGAAAAAATATTTCTTGGTTGTACTTCTGGTGCGGAGTTACGGATGACCGAAGTTTGACCATCGGGGGTGACAGTGATTAAGCGGTGGGGGATGTCTCCCCGGGAGGCGATCAACGCGATTTGATCATTTTGTGGTGAAATGGCAAAACCTTCCAGCCAGGTATAGTCTTCATCAAGGTTTATCTTGGATTCCTGTCCGGACTCCAGTTTCACCTGCCAGAGGGAGGAAAAGCCAGCCTGGTTGCGAGTGAAAAATATCCGCTGGCTGTCATTGCTGAATCCGTAGGTGCATTGATCCTGCAACCAGGGGGGTAGGGCATGTTCCGCCTGGGCATGGGTGAGCTGTTTGTGAATGCCGGTCTCCAGGTCAAGAACATAGATTTGCCACCAACCGCTTTGGTCAGAGACATAGGACAGGTACCGTCCGTCCGGAGAGAATTCCGGCTGAACGATAGATACCCCCTTACCTCCGGCAATCAAGGTCTTATTCTTCAGGGTGGGTAACTCTCCAGGATTTTCCCTCAACTCTCCAAGAGAAAGCTGGCTGCTGTCCCAGGGCATGTGTGGATGATCCCAGCTGACCCAGGCCAGGCGAGATCCATCCGGGTGCCAGCGGGGATAGTTGTAGAAGTCGGACCCGGTGACCAGGGGAAGGGGAGAAATAGAGCCATCGATATCAGTTATAGAAATGGTATCGTCGGTTTCATCTGAGTGGACAAAAACCAGGTATTTTCCTGATGGTGAAATTCTGGGTGCCGCAGTCTTACACAGTGAGGTGGTTATTTCTTTTGGCTGGATATCAACAGCTGAGAGTAGATACAGCTGATTTGATCCTTTCTCAACATAGATGATTGAATCCCCATTTAATGTAAAGGATCCACCTCCATACCCAATTCCGCCGCCGACATCGGTACCAGGGGAAATATCAATAACCTCTTTTTTGGTAAAAGAATACTGATAGATTCCAGCATTATTGGAACTTCTTTCTCTCCAGAACAGATCGCAATTCCTGTTCCAGATGGGTTCACTGAACTCGAGAAGTTTTCCGGTTATTTCCGGAGATATTAATGATGGCCACGTTCCAGCGGGTTTCAGCTGCTTTTTTCTTGACATGGTAGCACTGCTTGTTGGATAAAGATTGTTTTACTTAATCTTACTATGAGTTATTAGATAACATTATCAATATTTTGATTGTATGATATTTAGAAATAGCCTGGTCATGGAAGACAGGAGTTCATTCATCATTGTTAATAGCACAAGGCACCCGGGGACGAATGCTTATGGTGTTTCAACTTTCCCAGGAAGGGTTCGATTAAGAAAACCCGGTCATGAATGACCGGGCAAATAACAACGCCCGATGAATCGGGCTTGGTGTTTATGATCATAATATTTTTTAGATACTTAT
>CBDVDO010000339.1:0-2383 GCA_965372765.1 uncultured Anaerolineales bacterium | reverse complement strand
AAAAAACAATGTCCATGCTTATAGATAAATTAGCCGGAATTGAATCCCGGTTTGAAGAAATCAACCAGAGGTTACTCACCGTTGGCGATGATTACCATCTGGCAGCTGAACTGGGAAAAGAGAAATCTGACCTGGATCCCTTCATTGAGGCCATCCAAGATTACAGGGAATCACTGGAGCAGATTGAGGGTGCACAGTCATTGGCTGAATCCGCTGATAACGAAATGCGGGAACTGGCGGAACTGGAAATTGAGGAACTGAAATCCAGGATCGAAGATTTGGAAGCCCAGTTAAAACGGATGCTGGTTCCTAAAGACCCCCGCGATGAACGCAACGTTATCCTTGAAATCCGAGCCGGGGCCGGAGGAGATGAAGCGGGGTTATTTGCCGGCGATTTATTCAGGATGTACAGCAGGTATTCTGAGAGGAAACGCTGGAAATTAGAATTGCTTTCTCTTAGAGAAACCGGCGTGGGGGGAATAAAAGAAGTTTCAGCCCTGATTAAGGGAAGAGGGGCATTTTCCAAATTAAAATTTGAGTCCGGTGTTCACCGCGTGCAGCGCGTCCCGGATACTGAATCCCAAGGCAGAATCCACACCTCAACAGCCACTGTGGCTGTACTGGCAGAAGTGGATGATGTTGACGAAATAGAAATTTCTCCCAGCGATATTCAGATGGATGTCTATAAAGCCGGCGGTCCGGGCGGGCAAAGTGTCCAGAAAAACTCAACCGCAATCCGGCTTACCCACAAACCCACCGGAATTGTTGTGCAGTGCCAGGATGAGAGATCCCAGGGGCAAAATCGAGCCCGGGCTCTGAGCATTCTTAAAGCCCGCTTATTTGAAATAGAAGAAAACAAGCGGCGTCAAGAGCAAGACGCAGACAGAAAATCCCAGATTGGGTCCGGGGACCGATCGGAAAAAATCCGCACCTATAATTTCCCTCAATCCCGGATCACCGATCACCGGATCAATTATTCATCTCACCAGCTGGCGGCGGTACTTGATGGAGAGATTGATGATTTCATTGAAGAGTTATCCATTGAGGATGAAGCAAAACGTCTGGCAGAAGCAGGCTTTGAAGACAAATAAAAAGCCCCCAAGTTCGTTGCTATTGCAAATTCGAAAAGAAATCGACCCTTACAGTGCGTCCCCCTATCTGGATGCCCTGGTTTTACTAAGTCACATCTCAGCACAACCTAAATCCCGGGTCCTGGCAAACCCTTCTCCGGATCTCACACCAGAACAGCAAACTGAATTGAGCCTTGCCCTTAATCAGGTCAAGGGTGGAATCCCCCTGCCCTATATCCTGGGTGCCTGGGAGTTTTACCAGCTGTCGTTTTACCTCACAGCGGACGTGCTCATCCCCCGGCCGGAAACAGAAGTGCTGATTGATAAAGCTGTCAAATGGCTGCAGGATCACCCCGGTCGACGTACTTGCCTTGACCTGGGTACTGGATCAGGCTGCATTGCTGTGACCCTGGCAGTAAAAATACCCGATCTTAAACTACTTGCTACCGACCGCTCCTATCCTGCTATTCTCGTGGCCAGGAAAAACGCTCAAGACCACAAAACTGGTGAGCGGATAAACTTTCTGGCAGCAGATTTATTAGCCGGATTCCAGACCACTGTAGATCTGCTTGTCGCCAATCTTCCCTATATTCCTACAGAAAAACTAAAAACTCTCCGGGTATACGATACCGAACCTCGACTGGCTCTGGACGGGGGAGCGGACGGTTTAGCGTCTATCAGAGGTGTATTGGAAAAAGCGCCCGGTATAATGAACTCTGGAGGGCTGATCCTGTTGGAAATCGATGAATCCAAAGGGGATGAGGCTCAAAAACTCTCTCAATCAATTTTCCCCCGGGCAGAGATCAAGCTGAAAAATGATTTATCAGGGATGGACCGTTATCTCTCCATACAAATCAAATGAAAAAAGAAACCCAAATCCTCCCTATTGACCAACCCCAAGCTCTTTCCCTGGCTGCTGATATCATCAAATCTGGCGGCGTTATTGCCTTTCCTACCGATACCGTGTATGGGATCGGCGCTTCGGCAATTGACCAAGATGCGATCGATAAACTATATCAAGTCAAAGGGCGGTCTCAGGAAAAAGCAATTCCAATCCTGCTGGCAGACCTGGAAGAACTGGCTCAGATCACTCCCACTTCGGGAGAGATGGTGGGTGTTATCATGGAAAATTTTTGGCCCGGAGCGCTTACCTTGATTCTTCCTCTGCTGGCTGGATTGCCATCCAATCTCTCTCCCACTCAAACAGTTGGGATCCGGATCCCGGACTTCCCCTTGACTCGGGAACTTTTACGCCATACCGGACCGCTGGCAGCCACCTCAGCGAACCTGTCGGGGCAGGAAAGCGCTCACAA
>CBDVDO010000338.1:0-2393 GCA_965372765.1 uncultured Anaerolineales bacterium | reverse complement strand
TGAACAAGGAGATAACTCCATTTATCACTACGATACCCGTAGTTCCGAGTACAGCTCTCCACCCGGGTTTAACCTTCCACTGTTTCAATGGAAGTAGGATTAAGCCGATTATCCAACCTGCGCTTAACACCGCCCCAAGTATGGGGAGGGGCCAGCGGTTCTCTATTACTCCAAAAAGATCTCCTACTGGAATTCCAAACCAGGCATCCGTTCTGGGGCCATAACCAACCCCTGCTCCCCAACCAGTCATCCAGATAGCAACTGCAATGGTTCCCACCAGGGGAAGATAGCTGTCTGCCAGTTCTCCCAGAGGTTCCTTCCAGATCAGGTGAACCCCCAATAAGGCAATGCCGGCACCCATCACCGCCCCCGGGCAGTTTAAACCTCCCAGCCAGATTTGGGGCATTTGATCTGCGTGGTTCCGGAAAAAGGAAAAATTCAAAAGGATATAACCAACCCTGGCCCCCAGTAGGCTTACAAACAGCAGTCCTATTCCAGCATCAACGATGAACCTCTTTCGCTCTGCAACCATCCAGGCTGACAAGCCCAAACCGAGCGCTGCGCTGCAGGTCAGGATGATTGAATAAAGAGGGAGTATGCCCAGGATTAAGGGTTGGGTAATCACCCTAAAATCATACCATAGGGATTCCTATCTAGTATAATCAAGGCACCCGTTAGAAAATTCCCTTTCTTAATGAAATGATCATCGCCAATCAGCAAAGGATAGCCTTATGAATCCCCTCATCATTAAGTCTGTTGAGACCGTTGAGGACAGAAAAGCACTTTTAAGCTTCCCTTGGACGGTATATAAAGATGATCCGTTTTGGGTGCCGCCTATCTTTTCGGAGCGAATGCACTTTACCGACCCGGAGAAGAATCCGTTCTTTCACCACGCAGAAGTCCAGTTCTACCTGGCGCTTCGCGGTGGGAAGATAGCAGGCACAATTGCAGTTTTTACCAACCATCTCCATAACGAATACCAGAATGAAAATGTTGCTTTCTTTGGTTTTTTTGAAGTACTGGAGGATTATGAAGCTGCAGAACTGTTGTTTAAAACTGCTGAAGCCTGGGCAAAAGAAAGGGGACACACTGCCCTGCGAGGTCCTGCCCAGTGGTCTACCAACGATGAGTGCGGTTTGCTGGTGGATGGATTTGACGACAGTCCCCGCATCCTGATGACTTACAACCCCTCATATTATGTAGATTATATTGAAAAGTTAGGGTACAAGTATGCGCGTGATCTTTGGGCATACAAACTGGGGGTAAAGGAGTTTATGGACATCACCGGGGAACGGCTGGATAAACTTACTACCAGGATTCTGGAGCGCAAGAACATTACCATCCATAACCTGGATATGAAGAAATATGATGAAGAAGCCAATAAGATTAAACTTCTTTACAACAATGCCTGGTCAAAGAACTGGGGCTTTGTTCCAATGACAGATCTTGAATTTGACCAGCTGGCAGATGAACTGCAATCCATCATTGATCCAGACCTGGTCTTCATTGCCGAGAAAGATGGCAAAACCGTTGGTTTCAGTCTAACTCTCCCGGATTTAAATGAACCTTTGCGACTCGCGTACCCCAAACCCAGGACCCCGGAATGGTGGACTATGATTAAACTGGTCTGGCACTGGAAGATCCGCCGCAAGGTCAGTTGGATCAGGGTATTCGCCCTGGGTGTGATTCCAGAGTATCGTAATTTAGGCATTGATGCTTTGTTCTATTACAAATCTGCCCGGGCAGCATTGAATAAGGGCCTGAAAATGGGAGAAATGAGTTGGATCCTGGATAATAATGACTTGATGAAGGGTCCGATTATTGCCATGGGCGGGGAAGTGTATAAAACATACCGCTACTATGAAAAAGACTTATAATTGACTACCCTGGCCCAATCATTCCGGATTGATAAATGAGTAAGTTTATAACCCTTCCAGGTAGCGGAATTCAAATCATGCCCGCTACCTGGCATGACTTAAGAGAGCTTTACCAGCTGGAAAGAATTTGCTTTCAAGTTGATGCCTGGCCGATGCTGGATGTCCTGGGAGTGCTAACCCTGCCTCAAGTGCTTCGTCTTAAAGCTGTGGATGAAAACGCGATGGTTGGGTTCATCGCAGCCGATTTACGCCGGATGCAGCAAACTGCCTGGATCGCCACCCTGGCTGTGCTTCCTGAATACCAGAAAGCCGGACTCGGGTCAGCACTGCTGGAAACCTGCGAATCGCAGATCCATCTGCCCCGGATCCGGTTAAGCGTACGCCAGTCTAATCACCCCGCCATCCAGCTCTACAAAAAGCATGCCTACCAGCAGGTTGATACCTGGAGTGCATATTACAAGGGCGGGGATGACGCGCTAGTTTTCGAAAAGAGCTTGCGCTCCGCTTGTATGTCAT
>CBDVDO010000337.1:0-2395 GCA_965372765.1 uncultured Anaerolineales bacterium | reverse complement strand
AGTCATAGCTTTACCTCCTATTAGATGATGAGTTGTCTAATAGGAAATATAGCCTGAGGATCTATTATTGGGATGGATTAGAGATAGAAATGCTGCTCCAATGTCCCCCTGCGCGAAGCGCTTAGTTCAACGTTAATTATATTTCAAATGCCCGATAATCACTTAGGCGTTATGTTACTCGGGGGAAGATAATGTCCAGGAAGTTATCGCGCAAGCTCACCAAACCAGCGGGTTTGAATCCATATTCGAAGTATAGCATGAGGATTTATATAAAATTGAATCCCCGATCAATGATTCATGTTGGATGAGTGCAATTAACTCGAGGGATAAAAGAAGGAACAGTATTTTCCCCTGACTGCCCAACTGGATTGAATTAATTTGCAAACAAGAACCCCCACAGACCAAGTTCCTGCCCTAATTGTTGCGCTCTTTGTTATAATAACTTGGCTTAGGTTTCTATAATTATTCAGGAGGATGTATGTCGCATCAAATCAAGTTTGGAACGGATGGCTGGCGGGGACATGTTGGGGAAAATTATACTTTTGCAAATGTCCGCCGCTGTACTCAAGGCTTTGCATCCTACCTGGCAGAGCAGGGATTTCAAGATCGCTGGGTGGTTGTGGGTCATGACCGCAGGTACCAGGCTGAGCAATTCGCGGCCGCCGCAGCTGAAGTATTGGCGGGAAATGGGTTTAAAGTATACCTGACAGATGGACCAACGCCGACTCCGGTCATAGCTTATGCCGTGGTTGATAAAAAAGCCGCAGCTGCGATCAATATTACAGCATCCCATAATCCATATACTGATAACGGGTTCAAAGTACGGGATGAAAATGGCGGTGCGATTGATCCGGATGGATTGCTAAAAATTGAGAAGAACATTCCAGAGAGTGAAGATAAAGTTAAACGTACACCACTAAAAGATGCCATCGATGCTGGGGAAATAGTCATGTTTGACGCTGCACCCCCATACATCACGCATATTAAGACCCTGATTGACCTGCAGCCAATCATTGATGCTGGTTTACGGGTGATGGTAGATCCGATGTGGGGAAATGGCGCAGGCTGGTTTCCCAAACTGATCGGAGGAGGAGCTACCGAGGTCTTTGAGATTCATCAGGACCGGAATCCGAATTTCCCGGAAATGACCCGTCCGGAACCTATACCCCCTAATGTGGATGTAGGTTTAAAAGCTACCCTGGAATATAAAGCAGATGTTCTGATCATTAATGATGGGGATGCTGACCGGCTTGGTATTGGAGATGAGAACGGTCAATTTGTTAATCAGCTGAGGGTATATGGGTTGATGGCATATTATCTGCTGGAAATCCGTGGAATGCGGGGCCCGATCGTAAAAACTCTCTCCACAACTACAATGCTGGATAAATTAGGCAAGATTTACGATGTCCCGGTTTATCATACCGGGGTTGGATTTAAGTATGTTGCGCCGAAAATGCTTGAAACTGATGCAATGATTGGCGGAGAGGAATCCGGCGGTTATGCCTTTAAAGGAAACGTGCCGGAGCGTGACGGAATTCTGGCCGGCCTTTATTTTCTCGATTTAATGGTAAAGATGAACAAGAAACCCTCTGAATTATTGGAGGTGTTATTTGATATAGTAGGCGCTCATTATTACGATCGGATAGACACCCCCTTTAAGGGAGATCGGGCAGAGAAGATTCATAGAATTGAAACTGCTGATCCTGACACCATCGGTGGGTTAAAGGTAACCTCGTTGATAACTGTTGATGGGTACAAATTTGAGTTGGAAGATGGCGGCTGGTTGTTAATCCGGTTTTCCGGAACAGAGCCGATTATCAGGGTTTATTGCGAGACAACTTATCCCGATCGTGTAGAGGCTATTTTGCAGGATGGACTAAAGATAGCTGGAATTGATGCTGGGGAAATGTGAACCTGACAGATTCTCATTGCCATTTGAATTTTAAAACCTACCAGGGCGATTTGCAGGATGTATTGTCCCGCGCTGAGGCAAACGGCATTAAGCGAATCCTGGTTCCGGCTATCGATCTGGAAACAAGCCGGGAAGTGCTAAACCTGGTGGATTCCCATGAGATGTTGTATGCCGCAGTGGGTGTGCATCCAAACAGTTCTCAAACCTGGAATTCAAATTCAGCCAGGGAATTAGAATCTTTAGCTTCCCATCCAAAAGTGGTTGCAATTGGAGAAATCGGTCTGGATTATTATCGGGACACAGCGCCAAGGAATATCCAGATTGAGGTATTAAAGACGCAGCTGCAAATTGCGCTCAGTAGAAACTTGCCAGTCATCCTTCACGTCAGGAACAAAACCGAAGAAGACAGGACTTGCATCAGGGATTTGTTAGCTATTTTGGAAGAGTGGATAACTGAGGCGGATGCTTTTCCTCAAGAATATA
>CBDVDO010000336.1:0-2400 GCA_965372765.1 uncultured Anaerolineales bacterium | reverse complement strand
CAAAACCGTCGTGCCCGTAAACCACCTCTCCGTTAACCACGATCCCACTGCCGAGTCCCGTACCAAGCGTGATCACAATAAAATTTTTCATGTTTCTGGCACTCCCGTATATCATTTCGCCAAGAGCGGCCGCATTCGCATCGTTGGTAATGGCTATGGGAACGCTGAAATGGGAACCAAGCAGGCCGACAAAGGGGATCACCCCTTTCCAGTTCAGGTTCGGAGCATATTCAATGGATCCGCTGTAGTAATTACTGTTGGGCGCCCCCACACCTATCCCCGCCAGTTCTACTTTTTCTCCTGATTTCTCAAGCAGCTTCCGGATGGATCCGGCAAGTTGGTCGAGATACCCTTCAATATCCTTATGAGCATCCGTGGAAATGGAATCTTCTGCAAAGACTTTTCCCTCCCTGTCCACAATGCCGAATTTGGTGAAGGTGCCACCCACATCAATGCCTGCAACTACTTTTTTCATCTTTTTGCCTATTCAGTTATACAGATTAGCAAAAATAATAAATAAATCATTTAATGAAATCCAAAAAGTTCCTGAATTACTCAATGCTGTACATAGCCTTATAGAGGAGAAACAAATAACGAGTAGGAAGGTAGGGATAATAAATCCCTACCTGTCCTCTCACACCACCGTGCATACCGATCGGTACACGGCGGTTCCTTAATTGATACCATTGACCAACCTGTAGTAATCCGAAAAGAAGATATACCCGGCAGTTCTGAGACGGTCACTGGTGATACTACAATGTAGGATGCGGCTGTTAGCAGTGTGCCAGTAGCCTTTTCTGGTATTCGCCCACTGCAAAGCCATGTACCTCTCAATACCCAGCTTCATGAGGTTGCGTACTCGGGTGCGTATTCGTTTCCATTGTTTCCATATCATCATCCGTAAACGCCTGCGATACCATTCATCTACTCTTAAGAGTAACATTTTCATTTCTGCCAGTTTGAAGTAATTCACCCAGCCAGTGATGTATTGTCTGAGTGCCTCCTTCCGTCTTGCATATCCCCATCCATTGCTCCGTGAAGTGAGCGTTCTGACACGCTCTTTCATCTTCGCAATGCTTTTCGGGTGGACCCGCAATCTTCCCTCCCCTTTATTCACGTAAAAGGAATATCCCAAAAATTTAATCTTTGAGACAAAGGCTGTTGTGGTCTTTTCCCTATTCACCTTGAGGAACAGTTTGTTCTCAATGTACGGAACTATGTTCGCCAGCGTTCGATCGGCACTCCTTTTGCTTTTGCAAAGGATTACCAGATCATCAGCATAACGCACAAAATGGTGTCCCCGTCTTTCGAGTTCCTTGTCCAATTCGTTGAGCATGATATTACTCAGCACTGGACTTAATGGACTACCCTGAGGAACACCGATTTCCGTATCTTCGAACTTATTACGTATTACTACTCCTGCATTGAGGTATTTATGGATCAGCGAGACTACCCGCCCGTCCTTTACCGTCCTTGATAACACTTCTATCAGTTTACTCTGATTGACTGTATCAAAAAACTTCTCCAGGTCCATATCCACAGCATATTTGTAACCGTCTGTGATATAGTTCCTGCATTTGTTCAATGCCTGGTGTGCATTACGCCCGGGTCGGAACCCGTAGCTGTTCTCCGAAAACTGTTTCTCGTAAACAGGTGTTAAGACCTGTGCGATCGCCTGTTGGATTACACGGTCCATCACCGTGGGGATACCGAGGTTTCTCGTTCCCTTTTCTTTGGATATTTCTACCCTCCGAACCGGATTAGGACGGTATTTACCATCCAATATAGATTGTATGAGCTGATCTTTGTTCCTGACAAGATAATCCTTTAAGGATTCGACTTCCATCTTGTCTATTCCCCCACTACCCTTGTTACTCCGTACCCGTTTAAAGGCTTGGTTCAAGTTGGTCGGGGACAGAATCTGCTCTAACAAACCATATTCAGGTCTGTTGGTATTGGTGAGGTTGTTTTCAGTTATCCAAATAAAGGTCTGCCCTCCTGCATAGCCCTCGGGTTCCGCCCTACTATTTAGCAGGCAGGTATCTTTCGATATTTTCTGCTTTCCTCCCTTCATTGGGTAACTTTCATTTACTCTCACTCTTTAAGGTTCGGTCCTTCCCAAACATTGTCGATATGCCTGGTACTATGACCTCGGCTGACTTCTCACAACAAATCTTGTTTCAACCGTGCTTCATACTCCGTTTCCGCACGTCTGTGAGACCTCCCCGGGTAAGAACGATAACTTTCATCCCATATATCTGCTGCATTTACTCTGATTGCTCCGGACAGTATCGGACTTCGTTTTGATTTGCAAACTCGTCCAGCAATCATAAGCCTGATGCAGTTTCTGTTCGTCAGACCGGGATTTTGCCGCCGGCTTCCTTCAGATTCCACCTCACG
>CBDVDO010000335.1:0-2422 GCA_965372765.1 uncultured Anaerolineales bacterium | reverse complement strand
GATCCTGAATTAATTCCACGTCTCTATCTTCGATAAGCGCTTGATCTACAGTAACCGACAGGACGCGTTGGTCTCCTGTCACAATGACCTTCACAGCTCCGCCGCCTGCCGAGCCGGTGACCTGTTCTTCAGCCAGCGCTTCCTGGGCTTTGATCATCTGCTCCTGCAGCTGCTGGATCTGCTGCATGACGCCTTTTCCTCCCAGACTTGAACCGCCCGACTTAGGCCTTTTTGCCATACTTTCCTCCTAAAAACGAATAAGCTGAATCCGCTGCAAAAATCCCGGTTTGGAGAATCGGGCAGCAGGATATGTTCTATTCTTCGTCCTGATCCGAAACGTAGGCGCCCCCGAGATCACGCACCACAGCTGCGACCAGCCCATCCGGATCCACGCCATCAGGTAAATCGGATTGGTCTTTTCCCCCCACAATGCAGAGAATGGGTATTTTTACTCCGATTACCTTTTCGATAACATCCTGGCAAATCTGCAGATGATCACCTTTTTCCATTTTCCCTTTAATCGCATCACTTCGGAAACTGAGGACTAGTTTATTGTCCTTGATACCTAAAGGTTTACAGGAGTTTAGTATCCCCTGCGTGGCAGGGTTGTCATCACGGACGCGGTCCAGGATATCATTCCATTGCTGGAGAACAGTCAGCGGCTTCTGCCCCGGATCAGGAGGTTTCTCCTCAGTGTCAGCCGGCTGAGTTGTGGGTTTGTTGGGGGTTTTTGCTTTGACTTGCTTAACTGGTTTCTCCTGTTTTGATTTGCGAGCAGTGGGTTTCCGGACCGGGGGAGATTCAGTGTTTCCCATCGCCTCCAGCGCTTCAAGGAAAGCCATCTCCAGCGGCAAGGTCGGCTGCCAGGATCCTCCCCTATCGTTAATCGCCGTATTAAAGATGCGGATTAAATTCAGCAGGTCTTTGATATCAATTTCCCTGCTGTGCTTCTCAATCACAGAAAACACATTTGATGGAACATCAATACGATCCGGGTTTTCCATTAACATCAGCAATACATTCCGGAAATAGGCAATCACCTGCCGGGTAAATTGGGCAGGATCATTGCCGCGTTCTGCCGAGTCATGGAGGGTATTTAATCCTCCTGCTGGGTCACCTTGCAAAATCGCGTCTACAAAATTTAAGACAGCCTGATCTGGCGAGGTGCCAAGAACCTGGTGAGCCAGATCTGTGGTTATTTTCTGCTCCGCCGAGGACAATTGGTCCAGGATTGAAATGGCATCCCGCAAGCTCCCGGTAGCCTGCCGGGCAATTAAACCCAGCACATCCTTATCCACATTTATCGACTCTAAGCCGGCCATTGTTTCTAGCTGCTTCACAATCTCAGGAACGGATATTCGCCGGAAATCATGCCGCTGACATCTGGAAATAACTGTAATGGGTATCTTGTGGACTTCTGTGGTCGCCAGAATAAACATCGCATGGGGGGGCGGTTCTTCGAGAGTTTTCAGCAGGGCATTAAAGGCGGGTTTCGACAGCATGTGGACTTCATCGATAATATATACTTTATATCTTCCCTGATTTGGCGAGAAGTTTATCTTCTCCCTTAAATCCCTGACATCATCCACGCTGGTATTTGACGCAGCATCAATCTCGATCAAATCCAGGAACTCTCCCTTATTAACTGCCTGGCAGTGGGCGCAATCATTGCAAGGACGTACAGCCAGATCTTCTGCCAGACAATTGACCGCCTTCGCCAATATGCGGGCTGAGCTGGTTTTCCCGGTTCCCCTGGGTCCGGAAAATAACTGCGCATGAGAGACCCGGTCCTGACGGATTGCATTTTTCAGGGTTGTGATAATATGATCCTGGCCAATTACCTCAGACCAATCTCCCGGCCGCCATTTTAAATAGAGAACTTGAGTCATAGATTTTTTACCTGTAGAATCAACAATTTTAGAGGGTTATTTGGACGCTTTCTTTAGTGTATCAGATGCCAGTCACATGGTCAATCAAAGGGATAAATGGCCGCTTGAATCTAACAAACAAATCAAGGAGATTTGGCATTAAACTTGCACTATAGCAGGGTGCAGATAGGGGCTTTATTCTTTCTTGACGCTCATTCTGTAGTATGCTAGTATCAAATCAGCTATTATTGATTTGATTCCTTGCACGGAAGATCAAATAAAATGGGGAATAAACCCCACAAGGAGAGGGATCTCAATGAAAAAATCACGCCTGATAATCTTTATCGTAATTATCTCATCGCTCTTGTTCTCAGCATGTACTTTGTCTGCGTCCACACCGCCACCGGTTACACCGACAACGAACTTGAGTGAGATTGCCCGTCAGGCGACAGAGACGGCAATTGCCAAAACACCAAAATCCGGAGAGACCCTGGTCCCCGAGGAAACTCAGGAAGGGGACTTAGATATTACACCTGCGGGCACTGATGTGGGAC
>CBDVDO010000334.1:0-2423 GCA_965372765.1 uncultured Anaerolineales bacterium | reverse complement strand
GGGTGGATTCTGCCAATTTATTATCGTGGAGAAGGCAATACAGATTGGATTGCTTCCGGATATTCCCTGGGAGCGTTTTCAATTCTTGGGTAACACATCCTTAATAGGCGCTTACCTTGCATTATTGGATCAAAAGAACCAAGACCGCATTGCCGAGATTGCCAACAGAATGACTTAGATTGAGCTGTCCGCGGACAATCGGTTTTTTGACGCTTTTACATCAGCGATGTTTTTGCCCCATACAGACAAGGAACGATTTCCTTCCGTGAACCCGGGTGGGAAGAAATTAAATATCAATTGATTGAGTTATTATTAACCCAGCAAAATAACGTAAATTTTTTAGGAGGCATCTGAATGTATATCATTGGAGAGAATATTCATATCATTTCCCCGAAAGTGAAAAAGGCTTTGGCTGAGAAGGATGCGGAATTCTTTAAGAAATCTGCCATCCAGCAGGTCGAGCACGGGGCAAAAGCCATTGATTTGAACCTGGGCAGGCAAAAACATACCTGGGAAGAAGTATTTCCCTGGATGACAAAGATTGTCCAGGAGGTTGTGGATGTCCCGCTCTGCATCGATAGCACAAATGTTGATGGTATTGAGGCAGCCCTTAAGGTGATTACCAAAGCCCGCCCCATTGTCAATTCTACCTCCGCGGAAGCAGAGCGTCTGGAACAAGTTCCCCTGCTGGCAAAAAAGTATAATGCCAAATTGGTCGCCCTGACACTGAAAAAAGAAGGCATCCCAGTAAGTGCTGATGAGCGGGTAAATATTGCCCTGGAATACCTAATCCCCCGAGCGATGGAAGTAGGCATGGAGATACCGGATTTGATCATTGATCCGCTGGTACTCACTGTCTCCGGGTGTCAGGAATACTGTCCGGAATTGATTGAAGCTGTCCGGACCATTAAATTTGCTGGTGATCCCCCGCCCTCCATCTCAATTGGGCTTTCTAATGTGTCCAATGCCGTTCCAGAGGAAACCCGGCCGATCTTAAACCGGGTGTATCTTGCCATGCTGATGGGAGCCGGCCTGGAAATGATGATCGCCGATCCACTGGATGAGAAACAAAATGAAGTGATTCGAATCATTGAAGAACGAGATGAAAGTACCCCTCTCGGAAAACTCTACCTTAAACTGCATGACGCAACAGAAGCGATGGAAGAGATCACCAAGGATGATGTTGACGAGAATGACCCGGAGCAGATGGCTGTTTGGAAATCCGCCCAGGTGCTTTTGAACAAAGTGATTTACGCTGATTCGTTCTTAGAACAATAAATCTAGAGCACATTTTGTTTAAAATAGGCTCCCGAAGTTATATTACTCCGGGAGCCTTCTCAATTAATATTATGCTAAAAGGCATAGGATGAAAGGAAGAATGCAAGGGTTAGGAAGAAGGTGAATCATCTATAATGAATGAAGCTAAATTAAGCACATTTCTGCCTTATCTGGAGGATAGAACTGGAGGGTTCATGTCTGAAGACAACATTAATATTGAGGAATTGCTGGAAAAAGCAAAAAAACCGGCAGCGGATGCACTAAAACTGCATCCCTTCTACAAAGGGAAGATGGAAACTACCCTCAAGTGCACCGTGCGGGGAATCGAGGATTTTGCGATCTGGTATACACCTGGTGTCGCAGCACCTTGCCGGGAGATTTACCAGGACCCGGAGATGGTATATCAACATACCAGTAAGGGGAACACAATTGCTGTTATCAGTGATGGCACCCGGGTGTTGGGATTGGGAGATATAGGACCGAAAGCCGGTCTTCCGGTTATGGAAGGCAAAGCACTCTTGTTTAAATATCTTGGGGGAGTTGATGCTGTACCGATAATGCTTGATACAAAAGACCCTGACGTGTTTATTGAAACAGTGCTGTTGCTGCAGGCATCCTTTGGGGGCATCAACCTGGAGGATATCGCCCAGCCAAAATGCTTCAGGATACTGGATGAACTGAGGGAACGGGCGGAAATTCCCGTCTGGCATGATGACCAGCAAGGTACTGCGACAGTGACCCTGGCAGGGTTAATGAATGCCCTGAAAGTAGTCGGCAAGAAGAAAGAAGAGATACAAATAGCCTTTATCGGCACAGGGGCTTCCAATGTCGCAATCTCACGCTTGATATACAGCTGGGGCGTAGACCCGGGAAAATGCTTCATGGTAGACAGTAGAGGTATTCTGGGTCGGCATCGGGAAGACATTGAATCCAAACAAGAGATATTTAAAGATAAATGGAGATTGTGTCAACAAACAAATCAGGAAGGGCGCCAAGGCGGAATTGGGGAAGCTATGCAGGGAGTGGATGTGGTGATTGCCTTATCCAAACCCGGCCCGGATGTTATTAAACCCGAATGGGTTCAGAGCATGAATTCAGATGCCATTGTTTTCAGCTGCGCCAATCCGATCCCGGAGATCTGGCCC
>CBDVDO010000333.1:0-2433 GCA_965372765.1 uncultured Anaerolineales bacterium | reverse complement strand
GATGGCCCTGGTATTTAACACACCCATAGCTGAAACACTCACAACAATCAATGCCAGAGTATCAAACATAACAAAAGAACGATCTGTGATCTCTAAAACATCTTCCAGTAATTTTTCTACGACATTTACTGTGAGATTCAAACGGTCACCAAGCTTATTTTCAATAGAAAGTCCAACTTGCTCCGCATTATAATCCGATTCTAAAGACAAAAAGAAACGATCTACATTATCAACGCCAAAGTATCGCTGAAGATCTGTCCAACTCCCATATGCCATCAAGCCATTGCCGCTGAAATCTAACACCACGCCTAATACTTCAAAGGCTTTAGTCCCGCGTGGGGTGTCCAACACCAGGTTATCCCCTACTTCTAAATTATAGCGTTCAGCCATACTGGTACTGATAAGCACCGTGTCTCCCTGGCTAAGCTGCCTGAAAACCACGGTTTGGGCATCTCTGGAAGGTTCCTCAAATAAAAATTGGCTTATCTGCCCTCGCGTTTCTGGATCGATGGCGATATACACAATTTCGTCTTCAACCTGCGCTCCGCTAGTCCAGACCTCGATCATGCGTTCTGGGCTTACTAAATCTACTCCATCCAGTGCTCCCAGACGCTGAGCAACGTTACTTTTCATCCGGGTTGGAGATTGTACGATTAAATCCCCACCGGTTATAGCTTCAGTAGTGCGGCTCAGATCATATCGAAAACTGTCACCCAGGGATATTGTGCCAATATTAACTCCAATCCCCAACATCAATGTAGCAATGGTTAACAATGTCCTGCTTTGGGCTCGTGATAAATTTGCGGCTCCGAGCGATCCAACACGCCCGAACAATAATCGAATACCAGGTTTAATAATACCTGCCAGCCATTGGTCGACAATGGGCACGCTAAACGCTGCCCCGAGCAGGAACAAAATCGCAGCAATACTGACTATATTCCAGGCGACGGAATTCCTGAGGGGAAGATCGTTGAAAACAACCCAGCCTATGAACATCAGTCCAGGGCCAAACCTCCAGCTTTCTCTTCTCCAGGCAGTTCCCCCGGCTTTTGCTTGCACTCCCAAAGCTTCCAGGGGTGATATTTTTATCGCTTGGAGTGTCGGCCAAAAAGCGGAGACTGTGGTTACAACAAGCCCGATAAATAGGCTGCGCAGAAAGCCATCCAATGGCAATGACAGCGGGCCGACTTTTGTCCCTGCTGCAAATCCTACTGTAGTGGACATACCCTGAGCCATTCCTATGCCCATCAGCAGGCCCAACCCAGATCCAATCAAGCTCAATAATCCAGCTTCGGTCAACATCAGGACCAAAACTCCCTTCTTGGTCATTCCGATTGCTCGAAATAACCCAATTTCCCGGGTCCTTTCCGACACATTGATGGCAAAAGTGTTGTAAATAAGAAACCCACCGATAAACATGGCTACTGTGCTGAATAAGTCTAAACCCAGCTGATAGGAAGTCATGCGCTTGGCCAGCTCTACTCCCCTCGCTCCAGGGTAAATTACTCGAACTTGTTCTCCTAATAATTCAGAAAGGGATTCTCTGCTCAGGGCCAATTCTTTTTCGGATTCTGCAATATCATCAGCGAGAATAACATCAATTTGATCGTAGCGGCCGGCTCGTTCCATTAAATCCTGGGCAGCGCCAATGGGGAAAAAAGCGACTGATCCGCCATTAATTAAACCAGCTCCGGAGTTGCCGACAATACCCACAACCTGGAATTCTTCCGGCGCGTTCCTTCCAGCTAAAATAAGTGGAATGTCATCCCCAAGACCATAACCCTTTTCCTCAGCAAAAGATTCTCCCAGAAGTAAAACATAACGTTCTTCACCAGAATCAAGATATTGCCCCTCAATTATTTCTACTTCCCTCACTGCAGGATCCAGGGCGGGGTCTATTCCAATAACGAGTAACGTACTGCCAGCTGAAAGTGTTCCCATCACGTTCGAGCTTGCCTGCCAGCCGCTTAAATCATCGGCAATCAATGATCGTGATTGAACAGAAGGTGCAGCAGCAATCACACCTTCCATGTTCAAGGCTTCCTGCAAAAGATTGCTTGAGAATCCTTCTCCCCCACGGGCGCGTGCCTGTACAGTCAAGTCGGCTTTTCCGCCAGCCTCGTCAAAGACGTTGTCGAACGATTCCATTAATGTAGCGTTTGAAATATTGACACCAAGGACTACAGCCACACCCAGCGAGATTCCCAGTGCAGTCAGCACCGTCCGGGCTCGATGGCTCGCCATGCTTCTCAGCGCGAGCCGCACAGCAACCAGTATCCGCCGCAGTGCTGCCATCCCTTAAATTTCCTCCAAATACGCCAAGCGTTGGGCAATACGACTAGTATCGGTATCGTCTCCCAGGTTGGTGGATTCATCGACTATTTTTCCATCTCGAAGATAAACAACTCGGTCAGCATAGGAAGCAGAATGCGG
>CBDVDO010000332.1:0-2445 GCA_965372765.1 uncultured Anaerolineales bacterium | reverse complement strand
GATCCAGGTGCGGTCCTGAAAAATGCTCGAAACCTGCCGCCCAGGGAGGTCCATGTTGACCTGGTTTCCATTTTCCTGGAAACTTCCTGGACAGACGACGGTGGTGGTTGAAACGTTCTTTCACTCAATATCCCCCTGGAATTTATAGCCAAATCCGTAAACTGTTTGAATATAGATCGGATCCGCAGGATCAGGTTCGATTTTTCGGCGCAGATTTTTTATATGACTGTCCACGCTGCGGTCCACGCCGTCAAAAACCACACCATGCAATTTTTCCAGCAGCTGCTCCCGGCTCAAAGGTTGACCAGGGTGTTTAACCAGGGTTTCCAGCAACAGGAACTCACTGCGGGTCAGATGAATTATTTCGCCCTTCAGACTGAGCTGTTTCCGCCGGAGATCCAACTCCAGATCCCCAATTCTTATAGTTTCCTGCTGCAGCAGATTGCCTCCCGCTCTCCGCAGCAGCGCTCGCACGCGGGCTACCAATGCGCGGGGAGAAAACGGTTTGGTGATGTAATCATCAGCGCCCAGTTCCAAGCCAATCAACTGATCGGTTTCCTCTGCCCGGGCAGTGAGCATTATGATCGGCACATCAGACTCCCGTCTTATTGCCCGGCAGACATCCAGGCCATCCATTCCGGGCAGCATTAAATCCAGCACGATTAAGTCAGGATGTTCCTGGCGGGTTATAGCCAGCGCCTGCTGCCCATCCCCGCTGGTAAGCACCTTAAAGCCGCTTTTCTCCAGGTAATCCCTGGCTAACTGGACAATTTTGGGTTCATCATCAACAACCAGAATGGTTTCATTCATAACTAAACTTCTCTAATATCTTTGACTTTAATAGGATAACACAGCTATCAAATCCACCGGGGCACTTCTTCTTTGTATACCAGCCAGTCCTCACCAAATTGCTCCTTAAGATTCTTTTCCTCGTGGCAAATAAAATGATAATGGATAAAAGCGGTAAACCCCGGCAGGATCAGTAAGGAATTCCAGGAATTCAATAAAATGGCAAAACCCAATAAGATGAGGACCATCCCCAGATACATGGGATTTCTGGAATAACGAAAAACTCCATCGGTGATTAAACGGGAGGGTAGTTCTTCTGGCTTGACAGTTGTCTGCCGGGTATGAAATTTACGATCAGCCAGCAGGTTGAACGCAATCCCCAATCCCAGGGGCAAGAGACCAAGGAGGTTCCAAGGGGGAAAAATCAGGCTAGCTGCAGGAACTATCCATTTCAGGATCAGGGTAAGCAGCAAACTCAAGAGGAGGAAAAAGGGAGGGTTTACTGATTTCAATAATCGGAAGTGTTTCATAAAACCTCCGGGACAACCAGTTCTATCGTTTTGCGGTAGAAGAGGGTTATGTTTCGGGAGTGGACTAAAGCTTGCCATCCCTTCTGGCATTTAAGCCAGCTGATGATTTCTTTATCTTCCACATTATCCAGCAAAAAATAACAAACATTTTCATGGTCAAGGAGAATTTTCCATTGATTTAAGTTAAGCCCAATTGAAGAATATTCAAGATTCATAATAACCGATTCACCTAAGGAAGCTGAGACACGGGAGTGGTAGATCACTCCCGTGCCAGGTCAAAATCCTTAGCTGGGTTCTTCTTCTTTTTCCTCTTCCACGTCAGCAGGACTGTCACCGTCCGCTGGTTTGCGGCGGGGCGGATAAGGGTAAGGACCCCAATGACCCATATGATGCGGTCCACAGAAAGCTGGATGGTGTCCGAATTTATGATACGGACCCCAATCTTCCCCATCCGGTCCACCTTCATCCTTCCAGCGTTTATACATCACCAATCCAATAGTGGCCATGATTAGTTTAATCAGCAGGATGCCTCCAAAGAAAACCGCCAATACCGTTAAGAATGAGCCATCCATGGCAAACGGGTGAGCGGCAAAACCTTTGGTGTGCGGGTAAAACATCGGGGCAGTAATTTCCACGCCTTCTGCTGCCGCGCCTTGCACGAATCCCACTCGAAATGCTGAACGGGTAATTGCAATACCACCAGCGATCAGCAGGAAGACCATCAAGATTCTGAAACCAATTCCCCAAGCGGGGCGTCTGTAGAAAAACATTATTACCTCCTAATAGGTTCTGATTTGCTTCTACAGTTCCCAGTATCGCTTTAAATTGTGTAAAAAGGATGGAGGAATTCGGGAAGATTAGGGGAGATTGAGGAGGCAGGAGTCAGTGGACAGTAGTCATCCGTAAGGGCGACCCGTAAAGACAGTAAGTAGTAGGGTTGACCCGGTGGGTCGCCCTAACGGATCAATCTGTCATTGCGAGCGACGCGAAGCAATCTCCCCAACTCGCTAGAGCAGGAGCGCCAGCTCCTGCGGATAATAATCCCGGGAGAGCTGACTCTCTCCCTTGAGCGATAAAGAGAATAAATTCGGGGGCTAGGTAAAGTAAGTCCCACTAAAGAGAGACT
>CBDVDO010000331.1:0-2449 GCA_965372765.1 uncultured Anaerolineales bacterium | reverse complement strand
TAAACAATTGTCTGCAATTGGTTAGCCCCGGTCGCCTGGACAGCTTCTAGGGGGCCAGGTAGAATGCTTTCTACCTGCTCTGAATACAGCTTAGCCAGGGCTGCCAGAGTGTGCAGCGCTAATGCCAGGGATCCAGCAAAGGGCCCGATGCCGACCCAGATCACAAACACAATTGCCATAACCAGTGATTCCACGGAACGGGTTCCATTAAGGATAGTGCGGGTGATACTATAAATTACTAACCCGGTCGGTAGAGCTCGTTTTGGAGCGATAATGATGGCCAGCATAAAACCGATTACAGCCCCAATTCCAGCTGGCCAGTAGAGAGTTTTACTGAGGTTTTGGATCTGGTACAGCCAGTCAATCCCGGCACCGATCAGGGCAAAAAGGATGGCACCTGCAACAGTTGCACTGAAAAGGTTTACTGTTTTTACGAATTTGGCTGCTGATTTATCATTGATATTTTGGCCAATTTTTCCGAGTGTGCTGCCGATTACAGCGCCGGTTCCCAGTGCGGTTAATGCAGGGATTATCAAAGTTGATGCTTCACCCATTTGATAGAGGAAATTTCCCAGGAAACCAAATATACCAAGCGGTTCAGTGATTGTATTACCAATTGAGCGCAGCAGAGTCTCGATGAAAATAAAGACCACTACTGCAATTACAGCAGTCAGGAAATAACCCAGAATCCGGAAGCCTTTTTGAAGGAATGTTTCTTGATCTGTGATGCTGCTGGATGTGGTTGTGCGCAGGATCAGATATGCCAGGATGGGGCCAAAAATTAGCCCACCCAGGGTATAGAGGATGTTCTCTGTGATCGGACTAATAAGAATTCTGATCCAATGAGCAGCCTGAAGTCCAAGATAAATTCCAAGCGGCCAGCCAATGATTGAAAAAGCCATGCTGGTTAACGGGCTTTTATTCTCTTCCATCAAGTTGCGGGCTGCCAGAAAGCTAACGGGAATTGCAATTACTGTACCAATCGCGGTTGCAAGGAGAGCCATGAACACAGTCTCGATGATCTTCTCCCAGGTGCTTTTTGCGGTCGCTGTGAGTTTGGGTCCACTTACCCGGGTTTTGATCGTTGCCCGGATATGCTGAGCTTCCTCAACCGGCTGCCGATCCGGAAGTTCTGCGTCTAGCTGGAAATATCCTTCCCCGTCGGTTAAGAAATCCCCCAGTGGTTTTTTGATACCGCTGGCTGTAACAAAGTTAACGGGACCCTTAGAATTGGGGGGCAGGTTGAATCCTTCGATTTGGATGAAATCCCCGGCTGAGCCGCAATATGTGCTGGAAACGAGGTGCGCCTCTTCAGGAGAGGGGTCCGGGATAAGTATTTCCTGATCTTCCGGACAGGGTAAATAAAAGGGAATTTCATAATTTGTTTCTTCTTGATCATATTCAATAATGTCAGGTCTAGCTAATGCTCGCAGTACTCTTGTGAGTTGAGTTAGGCGGATCTCGTCTCGAGTGGTTTCGAAATTTACATTCGTAACCTGGACACCGTACGCAAAAACAACAAGTATCAGGAAAACTGCCAGGGTAGTTCCTAGAGACCGCTGCAGAGATGGTTTTTTCTTATTCATAAAGCTTTCCTTAACCTACCCGTTCAGCTTCTTTGCCATAGATTTCCTTGAACCTTTCATCGTCAATTTCTTTCGGGGATCCATCAAACATGAGTTTTCCCTCATTAAGTGCTATAGCCCGGTCTGCGTAACGGTGTACCAGATCCAGAAAGTGCAGACTGCAAAGTACCATAACACCGTCTTCTTTATTGATGGTCTCCAGGTGCTGCATGATGCTGTGAGCCAGGACAGGATCAAGACTGGCTACTGGTTCATCTGCCAGGATGATTTCCGGTTCTTGCATCATTGCCCGGGCAATGCCTACCCGCTGCTGCTGCCCCCCACTAAGTTCATCAGCCCGTTTGTAAGCTTGATCAGCGATGCTGACTCTATCCAGCTGTTTTAGTGCCATATCCATATCGCTTTTTGGGAAACGGTTGAGTAAACTCATGGCCGGATTCACATACCCCAGCCGTCCTGCAAGGACATTAGTGATCACTCTTGAGCGGCTGACCAGATTAAAATGCTGGAAAATCATGCCGATTTTTCGGCGGATGCGCAGCAATTCGTCCTGGCTGGCAGTGGTGATATCTTGCCCGTTCCAGATGATTTGACCATCAGTGGGTTCAATCAGGCGGTTGATACAGCGCAGTAGGGTGGATTTCCCTGAGCCACTTAAGCCAATCACGGCCAGGAATTCTCCCGGTTTTACGGTGAAGCTGACGTCGTATAAAGCCTGAGTACCACCAGGATATATTTTTGTGAGGTTTTTTATTTCTAGCATAGTTTTAGATTCAATTAGCCCCGGACCAAAAGTCCGGGGCTATGATTGTGATAGTTAGAGTGGATTACTCGCCAATATTTTCAAGGGTGATACCTTGATC
>CBDVDO010000330.1:0-2449 GCA_965372765.1 uncultured Anaerolineales bacterium | reverse complement strand
AGTATAGGAGTTATACACTATTTTTGATTTTTTTTCCGCCGCGTAGCGGCTTCGTTCAACAAGCAGGGTCGGGCGGCTGTACCATTTGCCAAGTTTGAGGATAACGTAGCATTTACAAATGCCCGTTTCCCTGCTTGTAGGTGATGCGGAGGCGTTAGCTAGGGGAAACGATGATTAAGACAAAGTTGATTTACACGGCTGTTTTAGCATTTGTATTACTTGCTTCGACCCTTCTTTCGGGCTGCGAAACCTTGCCAAAAGGCCAAGATCGTTTTGAAAAGAATCACGCCTCCTCCCTGCCAAAAGAGGGGGCTTATGTTGAGCAGGAACTCAGCCCATTAGCCAAAGAAATAATTCAGAAAGCGGAATCGGGCGATGTCAAGGCTCAAAACAATCTAGGCTTAGGGTATTACCACGGTCAGGGCGTCCCCCAAAATTACAAAGAAGCTGTCAAATGGTTTACCAGATCTGCCCAACAAGGAGATTCCGATGCCCAAAAATATCTAGGTTTGATGTATTACTACGGCCAGGGCGTTCCCCAGGATTACATAGAAGCTGTCAAATGGTTTACCATGTCTGCCGAACAGGGAGATGCCGAAACCCAAAACGAGCTGGGAATGATGTATTACCATGGCCAGGGCGTTCCCCAGGATTACAAAGAAGCTGTCAAGTGGTATACCAAGGCTGCCAAACAGGGTCTTGCCGTGGCCCAATTCAAGCTGAGCTTGAAGTATTACTTGGGCGAAGGCGTTCCCCAGGATTACAAAGAAGCTGCCAAGTGGTGTTTCAGGGCTGCCGAACAGGGATATACCGATGCCCAAAACAATATGGGCGCGATGTATCAGCGCGGCGAAGGCGTTCCCCAGGATTATGTTCAAGCCTACAAATGGTATAATCTCGCCTCGGCACAAGAAGCTGAAAACGCAAAAGAAAACAGAGACATTTTGAGAAACAGAATGACCCCCGCCCAGATTGCCGAAGCTCAGCGGTTAAGCCGGGAGTTTCGTCCAAAAACTGGTGAACATGTAGCCTCTCCAGCACGGGAACCGACTGCACCCGCGATCATGACCAATGGAACTGGCTTTTTCATTACAGCCGATGGATACTTGTTGACCGCTTATCATGTAGTCAAAGAAGCCGCTGCACTCCAGGTATGGACAAACGGCAGATTGATACCCGCACAGATGGTTCGTGTCGATGCCGCCAATGATATTGCACTGCTGAAACTGTATGGAATAACAGTTGCGGCGTTGCCGGTTATATCGAGCCGGAATGTGAGAACCGGCTTGGATGTTTTTACGCTCGGTTTCCCGAACATCCAACTCCAGGGAACTGAGGTAAAATACACCCAGGGAAACATTAGTAGCCTCACAGGTGCAGGTGATGATCCGCGCCTGTTCCAGATTAGCGTGCCGGTTCAGCCTGGTAATTCGGGTGGACCGCTCCTGGATGAGCAGGGTCGGGTGATCGGAGTGGTTATCGCGAAGCTGGATGAAATATTCACTGCACGAGCAACAGGATCATTGCCTCAGAATGTGAACTATGCGCTAAAAAGTTCACTTGTCCTGAGTTTTCTCGAATCATTGCCGGAATTGAGTGGCAGACTTGTGCAGACTAAAAATAATGGGTTGAGTCGGACACAGGTTGTAAAGCAGTCCGGTAATGCCGTGGTGATGGTCTTAGGTTATTGAAGGATTGTCCTGTGGGGGGGGTCTTAATCCGGAGACAAAGCCGCGCGCATCACATTGCAACGAGCGTCTGTTCAACTTACAAGTGCCATGGATACTATTTTCCGGGCTGTTCGGGATCAACAACACTAAGAATTGGCTCTTTATGACAGTGTTTCGTTATTAGTAATAATCGATTGCGGGAAGATATGGCGTGCAGATTATGCAATAAGAATAAGCCACTTAGGAAGTCTCATATATTTCCAGAATGGCTTTACAAACCGCTGTATGACGATAATCATCGATTTTTTGTTCTTTCCACGGATGCGAACAAGAGAAGAAGTACGCGTCCAAAAGGGATATATGAAAGACTTTTATGCAATGAGTGTGAACAAAAGTTTAGCAAGTGGGAAGGGTACGCTAGGGATGTTTTCCATAATTTATCATTAAAGGTGATTGAGGATGATCAAGCGGTTGTATTTTTAGGTCTGAAATACACTCCGTTTAAACTATTCCAAATGTCCTTGATTTGGCGAGCATCCATCGCCAGCAGAACGGAACTGCACAAGATAGACTTGGGGCCTCATGGCGAAAGGATTCGGAAGATGCTATTTGAGGACTGTCCTGGAGAGGTTTATGAATACGGATCAATTCTGATGTTGCCGTCGCTGAGCCAAGAACTGATGCAGCATTTTGTTTATCCTCCCGAAAGGCTCACCACGAAGATAGAGGTAGTGTAAAATAGGTTGTGTAAAATTCAAAAGAGGTTGAAAAAAAAGGCG
>CBDVDO010000329.1:0-2458 GCA_965372765.1 uncultured Anaerolineales bacterium | reverse complement strand
AAGGTGAATGAATACCCTCGCACCTGGGTAATAAAGTTTAAGAAAGGTATTGTTGTGCATAGTAATGTCACAACGATACGACCCGCCCATTTTCCCAGATAAGTATGTGCCAGATAACCAAGAACAAGGATGGATAATAAACCAGAAAACATGTAGGGAAGCCGAAGAATTACCGGGTGTTTTAAGATTTCTAATAATTCCCGATGACCAATCAGCTGTATATAGACAGCTGAGACTAGATTTGAAAAAACATGATTGTTTGGAGCAGGGTATGAAAGAATTGAATTACGAACAGAGGGTTGAATATGCCTCACAAGAGAAATCAGCTCATCCAACCAGAAATCCAAAAAAAGGCGGCGCGTTACAACTAAGAAAAGAAACGGGGTTATAAAAAGAATCCAAACACCAACATCTATGAAGGTTACCGACAACTTGATTTGTATTGGGTTGTTGAAAAAGTAAACACCAAGGAAAGCAACCGACAGGATCAACCCCAACCAATAAAAGGGGAGTAAATACTGGCTTAGTTCATCAACCCCCGTTATTGATATTAATGTTGTGGTTATGATCACATCCCGTAAACCCAAGATTGATATAAACATTATTCCTACAGAAAGGTAAATGAATGCCGGACGAAATTTAACTTTCTTCTTGGGATTTTGAATATCCATGTTTCAAATACCAGTCAGCTTAATAAAATGACAAATTACTAAATTAGTAAGGAAAAGCCTATGTAATAATCTTATCACCCATAACTTCTTTCTTGTTGGATTAAATTTGATCAGGATGAACATTCAGATTTCAGGGGTGCCCCAAAGCATACTAAATACCAAAAACTACCTGAACCACAATAAAATTCTCTCGCGTCAACAACCTCTTGAATCCTGCCAGTTATCAAGAATATGCTTTACTGTTTAAGTTTTTTCCCTCGATTATCAGCCTTAAACAGGGAGACAAGAATTTAATGAAAAAGTTTTTATTGGTTATTCTGTATACAGCCATTTAATCTTGCATTTCAAAAACCTTCTTGTATAATGAATGTTAGATATTTATACTAACGATGCATACGGAGATCAGTATCCGGCTCTTCTATTCAGAGAGTCCCCGGTTGGTGCGAGGGGATTGGAGGTAGACGGTGAAATCCCCTCCGCAATCCGAACCTTTCGAGTCCAATCCGGACTGTCCGTCAGGGGAGGAACATCGCTCCCGCAAAGGCAATAATGCCGTAAGGGAGCCGGCCCGGCCGTTACCCCGGACTAATGAGGCCGCAATTACGCGGTAAAAGCAGGTGGCACCACGAACACCCCCTCGTCCTGCTGGCGAGAGGGTGTTTTAATTAACCTAACCAGGAGTCCTAATATGTTAGATATCCAACTCTTCCGAGAAAATCCAGATCTGATCCGCCAGGGGTTAACCAAACGCCATCAGGATCCATCTCCCGTTGACCAGGTCATTGCCCTCGATGAAAAACGCCGGGAAGTACTCCAGGAAGTAGAGCGCCTGCGCGCGGAACGTAACCAGGGATCCCAGGAAATTAACAAAATCGAGGATCCTGATCAGCGCCAGGAAAAAATCGCTTCCATGCGGGCAGTGGGTGACCAGATTGATATCCTTGGAAGCGAATTGAAAGAGGTGGAGGCTCACCTCCAATCTCTGCTGGCGGAATTTCCCAACCTGCCCGATGACCGGGTCCCAGATGGCCTCGACGAAAGCGAAAACGAGTTAATCAAAACTGTCGGTGATCTGCCAGAATTTACATTTACCCCCCAACCGCACTGGGACCTGGGTCCAGCATTAGGTATCCTGGATTTCGAACGGGGAGTTAAACTTTCCGGAACTCGTTTTTATGTCCTCAACGGGGTCGGCGCCAGGCTGCAGCGGGCATTGGTGAGTTTTATGCTCGATACTCACACCAGCCACGGTTACCAGGAGCGTTATACACCCTTTATGGTCAAGGAAGATGTGGTGTTTGCTTCCGGCCAACTTCCAAAGTTTGCGGGGAATCTCTACCATGACCACGAAGAAGATTTCTGGTGGGTTCCCACCGTTGAAGTGGCGCTAACCGGACTGCATAAGGATGAAATCCTGGAAGAAACCATTCTACCGCTGGAATACACCGCCTATTCACCCTGTTTCCGGCGCGAGAAAATGAGCGCCGGGCGTGAAGTTAGGGGTATTAAGCGCGGTCACCAATTTGACAAGGTGGAAATGTACATTTACTGCACACCGGAAGATTCAGAGAAGCAATTCCAGCGCATGGTGGGTGATGCCGAACGGGTCTGCCAGGAACTGGATCTGCCCTACCGGGTTAATAAACTCTGCACAGGAGATCTGGGTTTCCACGCCGCCATTACCTACGATATTGAAGTTTGGGCTGCCGGATGCGGTGAATGGCTGGAAGTAAGCTCGATCTCCAACGTGCTTGATTTTCAAGCCCGTCGGGCGGCAATCCGCTACC
>CBDVDO010000328.1:0-2464 GCA_965372765.1 uncultured Anaerolineales bacterium | reverse complement strand
GCTGCCCTTTTGACTGTCTTAAGTGGATTAACTAGGACTAGTCGTCAGACTCTTCTTCGGACTCTTCGTCGTCATCAGACTCTTCTTCGGATTCGTCGTCAGACTCTTCTTCGGACTCTTCGTCGAAATCGCCGTCGAAATCGTCATCGGCATCGTCATCGGAATCATCGTCAGAATCGTCACTGAAAATGTCTCCGCTGTCTTCTGGTCCGGTGCTGAAAGAGGTTGCGCTCTCGCCCAGGGCTTGAACGTCCTGTGCTTGAGGTCCCTTGTCGCTTTCAACAACATCAAATTCAACCCGCTGACCTTCGTCAAGCGTTTTGAATCCGGCTCCGTTGATCGCGCTGTAGTGGACGAATACATCGCCTTCACCATTGTCGCGTTCAATAAAACCGTAGCCTTTTCCTGCGTTAAACCATTTTACAGTACCGGTCTCACGCTCTGCCATAAAAATCTCCTTCGAACTAAATGATATGAACTCAGCAGGGCGTTCCCCCTCGTTCTAAACAAATAATTGCTCAAGAAACGTACGTTCTGCTCCTGCAGCGGGATTTCTCCAACTACATTGATTTAATATAGCATGAACGGATAAGATCGTCAACTAAACAATGAAGAATTGTGTTTACAATTTTATTATTTTCCTAAATATCCGGGACTTCCAGGATAAATGGTCAAAACCGAGGAATTATCAAGAAAACTCAAGACTACTTCAATAATCAGGAAAAAATATTTACTACTCAGCCTGGCAAACCCCGCTATAATTAAACTGCCTCACAAAATAATAATCTACTTGTTCAAGACAAGGATTACAGGGAATAAATTTATGAATTTCACCACCACGATATTCTTCTTTATTATCTCAGCAGGTTTTTTTATACTCGGTTTTGCATTTGTGCTTACCTCCCTCCGGGAAGGGGAACAAAAGGCTTCAATCTGGTCAGCGGGGATCACCCTGACAGGAACAGCCTTGTTATCGAGCTCCCTTATGCTTCCTCTGCAGGGAAAAATGATCTTTGTCGGTATTCTGTTGGGTTTAGGGTTGATCACAGCGCTGATTTTTTACTTCCCTCTTGGGAATGAATCCGGAGAGGAATCTGATCCTCTCCACCAGGTTGATGAACGGGAAATCATCTTCGCCCGGGCCCGGTTAACCCCGGGCTCCACCGAGTATGAGACATATTACCAGCTCCATCCCGAACACCAGGAGCTGGATGATGCCTCACGGAAGAAACCGGGGTTGCTCTCTCCAAAAGCCAGCTACACAGAACCCCTGCACTCGGCTGCAACAGGAGCCAGTTTTTACCTGACGGATGCACTCCGGGAAGCAGTGGACGGTCCGGTTGCTGAGCAGAAGAAAATTTATTCTCCGGAAATCCTGACCCAGACAGTGAAATACCTCGCAAAATATTACGGCGCCCTGGATTGCGGGATAGCTATCCTTAAACCTACCCATATCTACTCCCATATCGGCCGCGGCAGTGGAAAATATGGCGCACCAGTCGAGCTAAAACACAAATTCGCTGTTGCCTTCATTGTCGAAATGGATCATCAAATGATGGACTCAGCCCCTTACCCTCCGGTTACCATGGAATCCGGCCGGCAGTATGTTGAATGCGCCCGGGTTTCCGTGCAGTTGGCGGCTGCAATCCGATCCCTGGGGTTTCCTGCCCGGGCTCACATTGACGGAAACTATCGGGTAATCGCTCCCCTGGTTGCCAGAGATGCAGGTTTAGGGGAAATCGGCCGGATGGGATTGCTGATGACATCCCGCCAGGGTCCCCGCGTACGAGTAGGCGTGGTGACAACCGATCTGCCCCTGATCGCGGACAGTTACCAGGCAGATGGAAGTCTGATTGATTTCTGCAATATCTGCCAAAAATGTGCTGATAACTGCCCCAGCCAATCCATCCCCCACGGGGGTCGGGAGATGAATAACGGCGTTCTGCGCTGGAAAATACTCCCGGAATCCTGCTACCATTACTGGACAATTATCGGCACCGACTGCGGCCGGTGTATGGCAGTCTGTCCTTATTCCCATCCTGATAACTGGGCTCATAACCTGGTCCGTTGGGGAATATCCAAATCCGGCACCTTCCGCAGGGCAGCGCTGGTATTGGATGACTTCCTCTACGGGAAAAAACCAGTCTCTGGTTCCAAATCCGTTTTACCTTCGGGGTCAATAAAACAACAGTAGCAAGATAAACTTGGCCCACTAGTTTAGGGTAAAATAAGTGACATGATAGTCTGGTATCCCTGTAAGATCTTAGATGAAGATACTGTGATCCCTGCAGACTGGAATTAATCCAAAAGAGAGGTGCTTATGATACCTGTAACTCTGGCAAGATGGCAATTCGCAATCACTACCATCTACCATTTCTTTTTTGTCCCTGTTACGCTGGGATTAGCGCTTTTCCTGGCTATGCTGGAGACTCGCTATGTAATCAGTGGTGATGAGATCTACAAA
>CBDVDO010000327.1:0-2464 GCA_965372765.1 uncultured Anaerolineales bacterium | reverse complement strand
GAAGGGCTCCTGCTATTGTGTGCTTGGAGGGAGATTGCACTTCGAACAAAAGAACCCGGAGTTTCCAAAACTCCGGGTTCTTATTAGGTGAGATTGTCGATTATTCAACAGGAAAGGTGATCGTGAAAGTTGTCTCTTTTCCTGGTTCACTTTCAGCTGTGATGGTTCCTCCCTGGGCTTCAACCAGATTCTTGGTGATGGCTAACCCCAGACCGGAAGAACCTTCATCCGGCTGCCGGGATTTATCCACCCGGTAAAAGCGGTCAAAGATTTGAGGTAAGTCCTCAGCTTGGATACCAGGGCCATCATCCGTAACCTGAATAACCATGGAATCTTCATCCAATCCGGCAGTGATCTTAATCTTTCCGCCTGCTGACAGGATGCGGATGGAATTGTTAACCAGATTTCCCAGCACCTGGGTTAACCGGTCTGGATCGAGGTTCACCCGGGGAATATCCCCCTTAATATCTAGCGTTAATTCAATTTCTTTTTCCCGGGCAATGGGGAGAAAGGCGTC
Source organism: uncultured Anaerolineales bacterium (assembly GCA_965372765.1). GTDB lineage: Bacteria > Chloroflexota > Anaerolineae > Anaerolineales > UBA11858 > B10-G9. The sequence continues at coordinate 1,947 of CBDVDO010000327.1, read as the reverse complement.
AATGGTCTGCTGAAATACAAATGAGGGATTAATATTTTGAATTTGGAAATTTAATTCACCGGAATCTAAAAGAGACAGAGTTCGCAAATCGTCAATCAGATAATTCAGATGCTGGGCTTGTTGATGCATCACGCGGTACATATCAGGATTGCCGGATAGTTTTCCCTCACTCATAGCTTCCGTGTATCCGTGCAGCACGCTGAGAGGCGTCCTCAGGTCGTGGGCGATATCCGCGGTCATCTGTTTCCGGGTCCTGTCCGCCTTTTCCAAATCTGCGCTCATGCTGTTGAAGGAGGTGGCCAGTCTGCCCAGCTCATCTCTGGAATTGATATCTATTTGATATCCCAGTTCGCCTCCAGCGACCGCTTCGGTTGCATTAGCTAATTTCCGGATGGGACGGGTAAATGACAAAATTAATATTCCTCCCAGTATCAATGCAATCATCAGTGTGACCAGTGAGCTGATAATTAACCCCTGTTGAACTGTGTTAAGGAAGCTCTGCTGGGGATTATTTCTCAGCTGAGGAGAAGGGCCAGCTACCAGCCAGCCGATGATTTCTCCCTCATATACCAATTCTGTGCCCTTCAATAATTCTTTTTCGGGTAAAGTATCACCCGCTTGATACCCTGTGTGGCTCGTTCCCCCGGCAATGATCAAACCTGAATCTATGGCTAAAACGAAGGGTGGTGATGCATGGTCAAAGGGGCGGTTCGGATTGTTACCCCCAGATTCGCCAGCACCGTAGTTCGGACTGCTGTAGAGCTCTACTCCCTTGAACACTTCATCGACACCATCCCAGGTTTGATTATCCCGGTAATGTGTTGTTAATGCTTCTACCAAAACCTGCTCATCCTGATTCTTGATAAAACTATCAAATGCATCTTTGGTGCGGTTTTGGATATAAAATGCCGTGAAAAGTGAGCCAGCGAGGCTGACGACAACTAACACCAGGGTGATTTTTACACTGATTGACCGCATGATTTATTTTTTCCTCTCCCGGGCAAATCGGTACCCCGCACCGTAGACTGTCTCGATATATTTTGGCTCGGAGGGTTGGGGTTCGATTTTCTCTCGCAGATTGTGAATATGAACATCCACAGTGCGTTCAAATCCTTCCAGGAAGGAAGATTCACCAAGGCTGTCGAGAAGCTCGGTCCGGGAATAGGTTCTTCCAGGAGCAGCCATTAAGGACGCCAGGAGTTGGAACTCGGAAGGTGTGAGTTCTACCGGCTGATCGTTCACTTCAACGAAATGTCCCTTTTTGTCCAGGTAGACATCTAAAACACGTAGAATTTCCGCTTCCGGGCTGCCTTTCGATGCACGTCGCAGCAAAGCATTAATGCGGGCGGTTAATTCCCTCATGCTGAAAGGTTTAGTGACGTAGTCATCTGCTCCCAGCTCAAGTCCTAAAACTTTATCCGTTTCCCCTACCTTGGCTGTCAAGACAAGAATGGGGATATCCGATTCTGCAGTGAAAATGCGGATAAATTCCTGACCACCCATTTCAGGCATCATCATGTCGAGCACGATGCAGTCCGGTTTTTCTTCCCGGGCAATATATAATGCCTTCTGGCCATTGGGAGCGGTGGAAACATCAAATCCCTCCCCCGTAAGATATTCTTTCAGCATGGTGCAAATATCAGGATTGTCATCTACGACTAAGATCTTTTTTGCCATTCCAACCTCATTATGGGCTAATTGTTTTTACAATCCCGGATTTGTTCCGGGAGTTGAACTTATTGACTTTAAACCAGGTTCTCTGTCGGTGAAACCTCTAAAAACCAGGGCAGGGTTATTGATTATTGGAATACCATTTATCTGCATTATACCTTTTTCATAACAATATCCAGCGAGAGCCGGTGTTAGGGTCACCCCTATTCTCTTATGGATCCAGTTTCAGTGTAGCAGGCAGTTGTTAAGATATTGTTAAGAGGATATGGAGAAAAT
>CBDVDO010000326.1:0-2467 GCA_965372765.1 uncultured Anaerolineales bacterium | reverse complement strand
GAAAGTGCAACAGTAATATTTGCCCTGTAGGCATTGCAACCCAGGACCCTGAGTTGCGGAGATTTTTTGCAGGTAAACCGGAGTATGTACAAAATTTCTTTACCATGGTGGCTCAAGAAGTACGCGAGTATATGGCTAAGCTAGGATTTTCTAAATTAGATGATTTAATAGGAAGATCCGACCTGCTTGAAACCAACAGAGCCGTGGACTTCTGGAAGGTAAAGGGGCTTGATTTATCAAAGATTTTTTATCGCCCGGAAATGGATGATAGTTTATCTCGTCGTTGTACTGAGCCCCAGCAGCACCGGATTGAAGGGGTAATTGACAGAGAGCTTATTCTTCGGGCAAAAGAATCACTGGAGTCCAAAAAGAAGGTTAAAATTCAACTTCCCATAAGAAATGTAAATCGGACGGTGGGTGCCATGTTATCCGGGGAGATTGCCAAAAGGTTCGGAAATAGAGGATTGCCTGATGATACCATTGTCTGTAATTTTAAAGGTGCAGCGGGTCAGAGTTTTGGTGCGTTCGGGGCAAATGGCTTAACGCTTATTCTTGAAGGGGAAGCTAATGATTATATGGGCAAGGGATTATCCGGGGCCAAAATCATTATAAAGCCCTATTCCGGATCCGATTTTGACCCGTCTTTAAATATCATTGCGGGCAATGTTATCCTTTATGGAGCGACCAGTGGAGAAGTTTATATCCTTGGCAAAGTCGGAGAACGGTTTGCCATCAGAAACAGTGGGGCCTGTGCAGTGGTGGAAGGGGTCGGAGATCATGGATGTGAATACATGACTGGTGGTCGGGTTGTTGTTCTCGGAGATACAGGCATGAATTTTGCCGCAGGAATGAGCGGAGGCATCGCCTACGTTTATGACCCTGACAGACTTTTTGACAGAAACTGTAATCTGGAGATGGTGGACCTGGAGCTGGTCAGGGAAGAAAAAGATATTGAAGAGATAAAAGAAATGATTACCCGGCATGTTAAATACACCGGCAGCAAAAAGGCGGCTGAAATACTTCTTAACTGGGATGCAAGTCTGCCGTATTTTATAAAGGTCTTTCCCATGGAATACCGCAGGGTTCTTGGAAAAATGAGCAAGGAAGACGAAGCTACGGAGAGAGACGAGGTACAGCATGGCTAACCTGAGAAGTTTTATTGAACATAAACGCAAGGATCCCGGATATCGCCCTAAGGAAGAAAGATTAAAAGACTTCAAGGACGTTGAACTAAGGTTGAGTGACAAGGAACTCAAAAATCAAGCTGCCCGGTGCATTAACTGTGGTACGCCGTTTTGCCATGCATATGCTTGCCCTGTATCCAATCTGTGTCCCGAATTCAATGATTATGTTTACAGGGGAAACTGGCGGGAGGCACTGAATATCTTATTATCCCAAAACAACTTCCCCGAGTTTACCGGGCGTATCTGCCCGGCTCTTTGCGAAGCCGCCTGTGTGGCGGGTATCAACGAAGATCCCGTAACCATCAGACAGATTGAACTTGCAATAATCGAGAAAGGTTTTGAAAGCGGTTATATCGATTCGGTGCGACCCGCGGTTCGCCTTGAAGGTCGTATTGCAGTGATAGGTTCCGGCCCGGCCGGTCTTACCGTGGCTGATTGCCTGAACAAAAAAGGATACCGGGTTACTGTTTATGACAATGCTAAATATCCCGGCGGTATTCTCAGGTATGGAATTCCTGATTTTAAGCTTGAAAAATGGGTTGTAGAACGCCGGATCAAACTGATGCAGGAACAAGGCGTTGTTTTTGAGACAGGCATCTCGGTTGGCGAGGACATTTCTTACCTCTACCTGACAAAGCGTTTTGATGCGATATGTCTGGCATGTGGGGCACGGCGACCAAGGGATATTGACATACCCGGACGTGAGTTAAAGGGCACATTTTTTGCGATGGACTACCTGACCCAGCAAAACAAAAGGGTTAGCGGAGAGCCTGTTGAAGCTTCAGAAGAAATAACGGCTGCCGGGAAAACGGTAGTTGTCCTTGGCGGCGGTGATACGGGTTCTGATTGTCTTGGCACAGCCTTACGCCAGGGCGCCAAAAAGGTTTATCAATTCGAGATCCTGCCAAAGCCGCCTGTCAAAAGGTCTGCATTAACACCATGGCCATTATGGCCGATTCAATTGCGCCAAACCCATGCTCACAAGGAGGGTGGTGAGCTACGATGGTCCGTAATGACAAAAGCGTTTGTCGGGGATAACAATATACTTAAAAAGCTCAAATGTGTTGAAGTGGAATGGAAGCCTAAAAAAAAAGGAGGGCCACTTGTACCCACAGAAAAGGACGGGACCGATTTTGAGGTTAAGGCTGATTTGGTTCTGCTGGCAATGGGATTTTTGGGCCCTGAAAAAAATAAGATTTTTAAAGACATGGGAGTGTCTTTCGATCAAAAAGGAAATGTAAAGTCATATGAAAAGAACATGATAAATGTTCCGGGTGTTTTTG
>CBDVDO010000325.1:0-2475 GCA_965372765.1 uncultured Anaerolineales bacterium | reverse complement strand
AGCTCGATCTCCAACGTGCTTGATTTTCAAGCCCGTCGGGCGGCAATCCGCTACCGGCCGAAAGACAAAAAGGGAACACGCTTTGTCCACACTTTAAACGGCTCTGGCCTGGGGCTGCCCCGGGTTATGATCGCTGTCCTGGAAAATAACCAGCAGGCGGATGGTTCGGTGGTAATACCCGAAGTACTCCGCCCCTGGATGGGTGGTGTGGAAACAATCGAGCCCCCAAAATAATGAACCAGACCTCCGAGGTTGATACAACCTCGGAGGTCATGCACAGGAAACAACATATGCCAAATTGGCTCAACCTTTCACTAAATATCCTCATTTATCTAATCATGGCCGTAGGGCTGCTTGGTATGGTCATCCCCATTTACCCCGGGGTGATAATTATCTGGGCTGCTGTTTTGATTCACGGTCTTGTGACCGGTTTCGCGACTCTGGAAATATGGGTCCTGGCCATCATCAGTTTGCTGGCACTAGCCGGCATCCTGATAGATAACTTTTTAATGGGTGGAAAAGCCCGCCAGGCTGGCGCCAGCTGGGTTTCCATCGGCGGCGCACTGCTTGCTGGGCTGATCGGCACCTTCGCCTTTCCTCCCCTGGGGGGATTGCTTGCGGCGCCAACCCTGCTGTTCCTGCTGGAATATTCCCGGCTGCGGGATTCAACTGAAGCCTGGGGAATTACCAAAGGCTTGTTGACGGGCTGGGGACTCTCATTTGTAGCTCGCTTATTCATCGGGCTGGCAATGGTCGTAATCTGGGCTGTATGGGGAGTTAGGTGACTTGATATCAGACTTCTGCTTGTTCTTCAGACCTCCGAGGTTGGATCAACCTCGGAGGTCTTTGTTAATAGATTGACACCAGGGTTCCCATCATCTACACTTAACTCAATTCAGCAGGAGTATCCCATGACCCAGGACACCGGCGGCTACCAGGACAACCCTTTCGTTGCCCAATTATACGATCAGGTCATCCCCTACCGGGATCGGCCGGACGTGGAGTTTTTTGTTGATTTTGCCCAGGAATCCGGCGGTTCCGTCCTTGAGATCGGCTGCGGAACTGGCCGGGTTTTGATTCCTACAGCCCGGGCCGGTAACCCCATCACCGGGCTGGATCTCTCTGGACACATGCTGGAGGTTTGCCGGCAGAAACTGAAAGACGAACCCCGCGAAGTGCAGGATCAGGTTACCCTCATTCAAGGTGATATGCGAGACTTCTCCCTCGGGAAGACCTTTTCCCTGGTAACCACCCCTTTCCGTCCTTTCCAGCATTTACTCACCGTGGAAGACCAGCTCAGCTGCCTGACCAGCATCCGCCGCCACCTGGAACCGGGCGGTGCCCTGATCCTGGATATTTTTAATCCCTCCCTGGAAGCTATCACGGCAGATAACTTAGGAGAAGAAATCGGGGCGGAACCCGAATTTATTACCCCGGAAGGCATCAAGGTTTTACGTTTTAATAAGACTATTTCCAGGGATATTATCAATCAGATCATCCAGGTAGAATTGATTTATTACTTGACCCATCCCGATGGGCAGAAAGAACGCCTGGTGCATGCCTTCCCCTTGCGGTACCTTTTCCGCTTTGAGGCGGAGCACCTGTTATCTCGCTGTGGATTTGAGGTCGAAGACCTCTACGCCGATTATCAGAAGAATCCAGTCGGCTTTACTTACCCTGGAGAGCTGATTTTTATAGCTCGTGCCTGTTAGTTTATATCTTCTGGATTCCAGCCGGCTCGAGATCAGCTTTAATGCCGTTAACGGCAAGGATAATAAGTTCATGAACCACAAATCTCTCAGTATGGGGCTGATCTTAACTGCAGCTTACCTGGGACAAATACTGGCAGCCTGGCTGTTGTATGATCCCCAGGCGAATGCCTTGATCATCAATCTGGGTTGGGGAATTATGACGCTTTCAGCCGTATTCGGATGGCTGCCAATCTTCACCTTTCGCTCCCGCGGCGGAGTTAAGGGACGCAGCTACATACACACCACTGTTCTGGTGGACACCGGGGTATACAGGGTTGTCCGTCATCCCCAATACCTGGCCGGTGTGCTGATCAATATCGCACTGCCATTGATCACACGTCACTGGCTGGTGGTCATCCTGGGTATTATTGGAGCGGCAGTAATCTACCTGAATACCTTTGAAGAAGAGAAAGAAAACCTGCAAAAATTCGGGGAAGCTTACCGAAGTTATCAAGAGGAAGTGCCCCGGTTAAATTTCCTGCTCGGTTTACTTAAATTGATACGCCGTAAGCGAAACTAACAAATCAAAAGGAAGGACTGGTATGACCCGATCACATCGAACCCGGAACCTGATTTTTATTTTTCTTGGTGTACTGGTGCTGCTCTTTAAAAGATATTACACGGGTCCCTGCGCAGAGTTGTTTTATCGCCATGGATCAAATTTCGCGGTCTCGTTTGCAGTCTACTTCATAGCCCAGCTGGGATTCTACTCTCTTCCCTATCC
>CBDVDO010000324.1:0-2477 GCA_965372765.1 uncultured Anaerolineales bacterium | reverse complement strand
GTAGTGTTTCGTCAAAAAAAACGGCAAGAACGGATTCTCTCCTAACCTATGAAATCTTCTTCTACCCTCAGATACAGAAAGCAGCAATTTGGTTTCACACTGCTCACACTCATGGCTTTTTTGACAATCATTCCCATTGCCGGAGTTGTGATATACATTCTGGTTCAGGGCGCTCCAGCTATTAACTGGGAATTTATTTCCGGATTTCCCCGGGGAGGTATGCGGGAAGGAGGCATTTGGCCAGCAATTGTTGGCACGTTTTACCTAACCCTGGGGACAGCTGCTTTCGCGGTTCCCATAGGAATAGGAGCTGCAATTTACCTTTCAGAATATGCTCCCGATAACAAAGCAACTCAATTAATCCGGATTGCGATCATCAATCTGGCGGGGATCCCTTCGGTCGTTTACGGCTTGTTTGGATTGGGATTGTTTGTCCTCTTCCTGCAATTTGGAACAAGTATTTTAGCTGGATCCCTCACACTTTCCATCATGACTTTGCCAGTTATTATCAGCACTACAGAAGAGGCATTAAAATCAGTTCCACAAGCATTCCGCACAGTAAGCATCTCTGTAGGCGCAACAAAATGGCAGACGATCCAAAAAATAATCTTACCCCAAGCTCTACCCGGAATATTGACCGGTGTTATCCTGGGACTGGAACGGGCAGCTGGTGAAACCGCACCTATACTTTTTACTGTTGCTGCCTTTTTCCTTCCCCGCCTGCCATCCTCTCTCTTTGATGCAACCATGGCGCTTCCCTATCATCTTTTTGTTATCTCGACTCAAGTTCCAGGCATGCCTATAAAAATTCAATACGGAACCGCCCTGGTCCTTCTGGTTTTTGTACTCAGCATGAATATAATCGCCACTACAATACGGTCCAGGGCCCGAGCCCGGCGGCAGTGGTAACTGCAGAAATATGAACAAAATATCTATCCAAAATTTTTCCCTTCAATATTCTGACGGAACGGAGTCATTGCGAAATATCTCTCTGGATATTCCGGCCAATCAAATCACTGTCATTTTCGGACCCGCCGGGGGAGGAAAATCCAGTTTATTAAGGGTTCTCAATCGATTAAATGATCTAGCTGATGTAATCCATCAGGAAGGGAAAGTCCTTCTGGATGAAGAAGATATACTCAATCCAAAAACCGATGTGATTGCTTTAAGACGAAAAGTTGGGATGGTCTTTGCTCGACCTGTTGTCCTCCCTTTTTCCATCCGGGAAAACCTGACCTACGGCCTGGAAGTTGCCGGCGAGAAAGACAGCGAGCGCATTGAACACGCAGTAGAGAACAGCTTACAACAAGCAGCTCTTTGGGATGAGGTGAAGGATCGGCTGGATGATCCGGCAATTGCCCTTTCAGGGGGTCAACAGCAGCGTCTATGCCTGGCACGGGTACTGGCCCTGGAACCTGAGGTAATATTGCTCGATGAGCCAACCTCAGGTCTGGATCCCATTTCTACCGGAAAAGTTGAAGAATCTCTCCAGGGCTTGAAACAAGACTATACTATTATTCTTGTTCCCCACTCAGTCCAACAGGCAGCCAGGACAGCAGATTTAGCAGCTTTCCTGCTGCAGGGCGAATTGATTGAGGTCGCATCGGGAGATACTATGTTCACCAATCCCCAGGATCAACGGACTCAAGATTATGTTCAGGGCAGATTTGGATAACATTAGACTATCAATTTATTTATTCGGTCTCACTTTGTTTACACACCCGGAAACAGGGTAAAGAGGTTTATTATGCCAAGAGAAATCAGAGAAACTTTAGACAGGAAAATTGAGGACCACTTCGCAGTAATTATAGAACTGGGGGGTATCGTAGAACAAGCTATCCTGGGCTCAGTTGCTGCCCTCCAGCAGTGTGATTTTGAATCAGCTAGAAATATATATAACAATGATCAAGTCATAAACAAAAAAAGATACGCACTTGAGGCGAGTGCATTAATCACAGTGGCAACCCAACAGCCAATGGCGATTGACCTCCGCATTCTTGCCTCAATCCTTGATATCGCAGGAGAACTGGAGCGCATAGGAGATTATGCAAAGGGGATTGCCCGTATTGCCATGCGCCTGGGAGATCAAACGCCGCTTCAGCAAATGGTTCACATCTCCAAAATGGCTGAGCTGACTGCTGATATGCTGGGTCGGGCAATAGGGGCTTTTGTAGAACTGGACGAGAAAACTGCCATGTCCATCCCCAAAGAAGACGATCAAATTGACATTCTCTACAACAAGGTGTATCAGGAACTGCTGGATTTAATGATCAACGATCAGGACAATATCGACCGGGCAACTTTCCACCTCTGGGTCGCTCACAACCTGGAGCGAGGAGCTGATCGGGTGACCAACATCTGCGAAAGAACTGTGTTTACCACCTCCGGGGAATTAATCGAATTTGACCGCTCAGATGATGAGGCAGAAGCGTTTTAGCCCCAAGATACAGGAAGCGTAATCCTTAAAGGATTTCGTT
>CBDVDO010000323.1:0-2479 GCA_965372765.1 uncultured Anaerolineales bacterium | reverse complement strand
AAACTTGCCGGTTATAGAGAAACAGCTGCAACGCTGAAAGACCAGCTGGATAACCTGAAAGATCTGACCTGAGCCCTTCTGGCAGCTATCTTTTCCGGAATAAAAAGGGGTTTTATCTTGTTGAGTTTTTGCGGGTAATTCTTTTATAGGGCACCTATCTTTATCCGCTGGTTGAAAAGAAAAATATAAGGATTTAATACCCTTAACAACAATTTACTGGGTGAGCTGTTTAATTAATATCCTCTCGCATCATGAGATAACGGTACATCAAAGATAAACCCCTGGGAATTCACGTATCCAGGGGTTTTTGTATGGGAAAAAAACTGAAGAAGTTAAGCGGAATTTACTCTCTAAGGGGTCAACAGCTGGGATGAATGGGAATCAAAGTGCTCTTGAGCCCGTTTGATGATTTCCCTGGATATTTCCTTGAGGTCTTTGCAATTGCCCAGATCATCCAGGGTTAGAGTTGGGGCAAAAGATAAGTTGGGTGATACCATTAATTTTCCAGGAACCAACAGCTGGTTCATCACCTGGAAATACTCAGATAACCTTTGTTTATTCACCCGTCCTTTGCGGAATAATGTCGCAGGATGGTTAACGTATTTATAAGCCAATACTCCACTGACAAGAGTGATTGCCAATTTGGTCTGGGGAACTTTTCGCAAGAAGAATCCCAAACTGGAAGTCCAATGGGTAAGTTCCTCTTCAGCTCCAGGCATAAAAGCAGGATCAGGATCTAAGGAACCATGGGCAAATACCAACAAGGCACCCCCCTCTTTCAGGTGCCGAATTGCTTTCCGGACTACACCCATCCGGATATGGGCGTCCGCTGCAGAAAAGATCATATGGTTGCGGGTGACCGGAAGTTTTTTTAGAAAAGGTATATTTGAGGAAATTATTTTTAAATCATCTCTGGGCAGATTAGCCGCAATAACCAGAGAATCATAGGCACCAGGATGATTGGAAGCGATAATCAGGGGACCTTCTGAAGGCAGATTATCCGTCCCCATTGTATTTACCTGGTCTACAAAATGAGAGATTAACCAGGCAGATGCCCTCTGAAAACCTTCTTTCACAACCCTGGAATCGAACTTCGTTGCTAATTCCGAAAAGCGGACCATTGGTTTCCAGACCAGTAATTTTAAGAACGGTCTCATGAATCCATCTTGCCTAAAACCAAAGGATTTGTTTAATTCATCTACCAGGTCATTGGCCAGGGTGTTTACTTCCTTTTCTAGATTTTCCATGCTGTGTCATCCGCTAATAATATGTGAGATAGTTCTATTATATAGGTTTTTTATCCTGGAAAACAGAGTGAATCTCCCCTGATTACGAAAACTATCATGAGCGGCTGAAGAATCGTTACCAGATGCTGAAAAAATCTGGCAAACAAAATAGAAACTTAGTAAGTTGGAATAGTTCTTCGAGAAAATTAATTTAAACTACTGAGCCAGCTTGGTATGAACCTCATAAGGTGGACAGATAAATAAACCCACCTAAACTAGCAGGGTCAATTCAACACTTGCCTGCTCCAAAAAGGTCCTTGACCGATCATCGGGATATTCTTTGTCGTATACAATCCGGACCAATCCAGCGTTGATGATCATTTTTGCGCATAAGAAACAAGGCTGATGAGTGACATAAACAGTCGCACCAGCAGTGATCACCCCATGCAGAGCTGCCTGGATAATCGCGTTCTGTTCCGCATGCAAGGTTCTTACACAATGCCCATTGTCCATTAAACAACCCACCTCAGAACAATGCGGCAATCCCCGGGGGCTGCCATTATAGCCGGTGGTAAGAATCCGTTTCTCTTTCACAATAACCGCGCCAACCTGAGCCCTTTCACAGGTGCTCCGTTTGGCCACTTCGTTAGCGATATTCATGAAATAATTATCCCAGCTTGGCCTCTGGATTTCAGCTTCCATTCCAAATCTCCTTTAATGCAGGATTTTTTCTTCTCCAAAAGAAAATAAATCTCTCCGCGTCAATACTATTTTAATAAAAACCCGGACTGGATAATTGATTCCCGCAGATGCGGCCGGGAAGGTTCGCAGGACCGTCTGGCAGAATGTTCCATCCATCCATACAGTTTTGGTTCCTGATCATTTTTTCCAATCTGCCTTCCCCGGTAAATCCCAGTTTCAATCATCGCCTGGTCATAATCTTCCAGCAATTGTTTGTTCCCTTGTTGGTAAGATTCCCAATGGAGCACAGCGCCAATTGGCAGCCGGGGACGAATGGTTGGCGAATCAATCGGCCAGCCCAGGGTCATCCCAGCAACAGGATAAACCAATTCTGGCAGTTGAAACAAATCGATAACCTGTCCCGGGGAATTACGAATCGCACCTATAAAACAGAATCCCAACCCCAGTGACTCTGCCGCCAGTGCAGCATTCTGCATAGCAATTGCGGCATCCACTGTCCCAACTATAAAGTTCTCCACATAACCAGCTTCCAGGTCATAACCTTGATTTTC
>CBDVDO010000322.1:0-2484 GCA_965372765.1 uncultured Anaerolineales bacterium | reverse complement strand
CCGCGGCCAAAGCCTCTTCCCTGTCCTGAATTCCCTCTTTGATTTTCCTCTGCCATGATTGAATACCCTCCTTTTACATTTGATTTGATTTATATCGATCAATAAGCCGGTTCATTCGTCCTTGAATGCTATCCAGCACATCTATCCACTCAGTCAGCTGTGTTCGGCCATCATCAAGAATCCGGTATACTCTTCGTCTGGGTCCTTTGCTGTCATCATCCCAGGAAGAATCAATCAAACCCATTTCTTCCATTTCCCGCAGATCCCGGTAAACAACGCTAGAATCCAATCGCTGTTGTTCAAATCCGAAAGCGGATAACTGGTCATATAATTCGTACCCATGCGATTCTTTCTCAGCAAGCAATAACAGCAAACTGGGACGTAGAATTAATCGCATCCCCCTTCTCTGCCGTTGATGACAGAGATGGGATTTACCTCTCCGGTAACCCGGCATATTTTCCTCCACTACACCTTAAATCCTAGCTTTATGGCTGTAGCTTACCTAACTAACTGCATTTTGTCAATAGTGGTTTTGTCTATAGATAATAAATCTTCTATTAACGAAAGATTAAAGATCCTGTGTTGGCAGATAGGGCATATCCGGGCCATCCATTTCCAGATACTCCGAGAGGGCGGCTAGCATCGCGGTCCTATCATCCCAGGGGTATTCGGTTTCTCCAAAACACATCGACTGTTCGTGGCCTTTTCCGCAGACCAAGACTACATCTTCTGGTTTGGCAAGCTGCAAAGCAAACCGGATGGCTTCTCCTCGGTCAGGAACACGCCAGAAACCCTGTTCTTCAATTCCCCCCTTTGAGATCACACCATCTGCCATTTCCTCTAAGATTTCATCCAGGGATTCTGTTCTGGGATCCTCGGCAGTTAAAATCGTTAAATCTGCCAACTCAGCTGATATTTCCGACATCAATCGTCTTTTCCCCTTATCCCGCAACCCGGCAGATCCGAAGACAACGATCACTCGATTCGAGGTTAGTTCCCGAGCGGCAGTTAATACACGTTTCAGGGCGTTAGGAGTATGAGCAAAATCAACGATAGCGGAAAATTTTTGTCCCAGATTAAAATATTCCATCCTCCCAGGAATTCCAGGTAGGTTTTTTATCCCTTCAACAGCATTCTTCCAATCAATGCCGAGCCCTTCAACGCACAATGCCAAAGCAGCCAGGCAGTTCGAAACATTATAGTCGCCAATTAATGAAGTCTGGAAATCAATTTTTTGGCTTGCTCTTTCTACTGTAAAACCCAACCCAGCCGGATCAGGCCGAATATTTTTCGCCTGAAAATCCGCAGCATTGATAATTCCATAGTCAATCATTTTGACCCCGGTATTATCTACAACCTTCTTCAGCGAAGAGTAAGAGCCATCATCTTTATTCAGAACAGCCAACTTTGAGTACGAGGCGGTTTTCTTTTTAGAAACTGAGATCAGTCGAAATAGCTCAGCTTTAGCATCCAGATATCTCTCGTAATCACCATGGAAATCAAGGTGTTCATGAGTGATGTTGGTTACCACTCCCATGTCGAACTCACAAGCATCAACTCTTTTTTGCGCCAGGCCATGAGAGGTAGCTTCTAGCACCACATGGGTGATGCCTGACTTCACCATCCTTGCCAGGTAACGCTGGACATCAAGCGCTTCTGGGGTAGTGACGTGAAATCCCGTATCCAGTGTTTGATCGCCAATCACGGCATTTACCGTGGAAATCAACCCGGTCTGCAATCCAGCCGACAGAAGAATTTGACGAATCAAGTTCACCGTGGTGGTTTTACCATCGGTACCAGTGACACCAATTACAATCAGCTTCCGGGCAGGGTACCCATACCAGGCAGCCGTTAAGTGTGCCAGGGCTCCTCTGGAATTTTCGATTTGCAGATAGGGAACCGGGAGTTTCTGGTAACGCAGGGAAGGGTCAGAACCAGCCACTGCGGCTGCGCCATTCTCAACTGCATCCTCAATATAAGCATGACCGTCAACTCTCGTGCCCGGAATTGCCAGGTAGAGATTGCCTTTTTTGACCTTTCTGGAATCAATGCTTATTCCCGTCAGGATGATTTTTTCATCAGGGACTTTATTGATGACCTGAATTTCCTGAAAGATTTCAGTTAACTCATGGTTTTGATCCGAGCCCACTAATATTTCTCCTTATTCTTTTCTTATCCTGTATGTACAAAAACGCCCGAAGCAAAATGCTGGGCGTTTTTATTTTACTCCAGATTGAAAAATCCCTGTCTACGAGAATCGGGAACGCAGTCCTGCAAGCTGAGCTGAGACGGAGTGGTCAAATACTTTATCGCCTATCCGGATGGATAGTCCGCCCAGAATATCAGGATTAACATCAAAAACTATTTCAGTATCTCCAGACGTCCGTTTGAGAATGTCCTTCTTTATAATTTCTTTTTCTTTGTCTTCCAATGGCAGGGCGCTGGTGACAACTGCAGACTTGCCTTGAACATCTTCTCCTTCAA
>CBDVDO010000321.1:0-2485 GCA_965372765.1 uncultured Anaerolineales bacterium | reverse complement strand
AGGATGTGTTCCCCAAGAATTGAAAACGCTCCCAGGGCATATCCGGAAGCAATCCAATCTGGATTGCCTTCTCCACGTTAATAAATTGGCCGAATCCACCGCCAATTAAGACTTGCTCAACCGATTCCAAGGGGACTCCTACACTATCGCCTAATACTGAAAACCCTGCAAATATTGCGGCTTTGGCCCGCATCAGGTTGTCAATATCCACTTCAGTCAGCATGATGTCCTCTCCGATTTCGGTCTCATCAGCCCAGCTGACCACATATTCTCCGCCGTGAGAACCTTTCCGGATCCGGGATGTTTCCAGTGAAAAATCAAATCGTCCGCTCTTGTTTATCACCCCGGTCATTAACAATTCTGCCAGGAGGGAAATCAAAGCGCTTCCGCACAAACCTTTTGGTTTTCCACCGCCAATAACGCGCCAAGATGCTTCATAATTCTCTTCATTAATCCACACCTCATCAATCGCACCGGTAGTGGCTCTCATACCGTGCATAACTCCAGCACCTTCAAATGCCGGACCGGCGGAGCAGGCACAGGTTACCAACCATTCCTTTGAACCGAGAACCATCTCGCCGTTAGTGCCAACATCCAGGAACAGGGTTATCTTTTCAGTATCAGCCAATCCGGACGACAGGACTCCTGCCGAAATATCCGCCCCGACATAGCTGGCAACACTCGGAAGGCAAATGACCTTGCCCTGGGAGAATGTGTTTAATCCCGTTTCTGCTGCAGTGAGAACCGGGGGATGATTAGCAACAGTGATATAGGGAGCCAGGCGAATGCTTGAGGGTGGTATTTTTAACAACAGGTGCATCATAGTGCTGTTTCCAGCCAAAATGGTTTTGTATATCTGATCCGGTTTTGTTTTTCCCCGTTTACAAGCTCTGCCAATCAGTTCATTAATGCTATCTACAACCAATTCCTTGAGAACTTGATCCCCGGATTCTTTTCCTGCATATATAATCCTGGAAATAACGTCTTCCCCGCGGGCAATTTGTTTATTATATTCCGACGCCTGTCCCTTTTCCTCTCCTGAGATCAAATCTACCAGCATTACTTTTACCGTTGTAGTGCCGATATCTACTGCAACTCCCCAAAGAGGTATGTCTTCTTTAATCAGCCCTGGATGTAAGTCGATGACCTCAGCTGAAGCGCATGCTCCAGTGTCATTATCCTTAAAAACGATCGCGGTGACCTTCCAATCGCCCTCTCTAACTACAGAAGGTAACTTTTGCAGAACCGGCAAGGAAACAAAAATAGTACCCAGATCGGATTTACCCAGCAAGGCCATTTTCAATCGGGCCCAATCACTGGTTTGATCTTCCATGCTGGGTGGTTTTAACTCCAGAGAGATCCGCTGAACGGTCTGATCACTGAGATAATCGTAACCAGGCGGAACAGACACATCTGCCGCAGACTGTCCAGTTGTTAAGTGCTGTTGAATTTTTTCCTGAGAGGGAACGATGACCGAAACATCCCCTTCAACAACAGTCTGGCAAGCCAACGCATAACCCTGCTCAACATCTTCAGCAGATAAACGCATAGTACTGCGCCGGCGCACTTGACCGGAAGTGACCTGGACGGCACATATCCCACACCGCCCTTGACCTCCGCAGGGTTGGTTAATTTCAATTCCTGCTTTTTCGGCGGCATCCGTAAGTAGCGTTCCCCCTGGAACCTCAACCGGCTCATCCGCTATATCAAATTGTACAGAATACAATGTGGCCATAAATCATTACCTGAAAACCCTGGGAATTCTGGTCCTTCTCTGTTACTCACGCAGGTAGCTCACAAGCTCCAAAATTGCAGGAAGCAGTGCCTGTTAAGGAAAGGTAGGGTTTGCCCGGTTTACCGAACATTAGCCCTACCTTTTTATTATAGAATACTCCTTACCGATAAGCAGGATACTCCCGCAAATCATTCTATAAAACTTCTTTCATATAAGCGGGTAAATCTACTGCCTCTTTCGGTCCAACTCTAACTTCCCAGTCGGGTAATTCTTCCTCTAGTTCCCCTGATAAAACTGCGGTGTGGCCCGGCAGGACTATCCGTTTTTTCGTCACCTTTTCAGCTGCTTTAAACTGCTTCGCGTCTTTGGCAATGATCTCAGCGTCGAATTTTCCCGCCGCCCAGGCAGTGAGCACACTCATACCTTCCGAATCAGTCACCAACAGCCAAGCTGGCATTCCCATACTTTCTACTTCGTTGGCCACACTGAAATAGGTAATGCTGAAATTTGTAGTGACCAGGAAAGGATCCTCAGGGCCGGGATTATTGATCTCATAGATTCCCGGTGTCACCTGGATCGGTTCTTGTGGATCAGTGTAGAGATTCGCCCGCAGCACTAATAAAGAGTATGCAGTAGCGGGATCAAAATTATCCAGGACAATAAAGCTGCTGTATTTCCCAATCGCCTGCATGGCACGGGTTACTTCCCGGATCGGATCACCTACATCACCGGGGAAGTTGATAATGGGGA
>CBDVDO010000320.1:0-2493 GCA_965372765.1 uncultured Anaerolineales bacterium | reverse complement strand
GGTAGATTGACCAGTTCGTATGATAAATGTTCAAGGTTTTCGGCCCAGGAGAATCCGGCTAGCTCGAGTGTTTTCCATACCTGTTGAAAATGCAGCGACTGGCGGACGTCAACTACATAGATAGATTTATCAAGCGGATATTCCTCAAACTTCAGTTTGGCCAGGGCTAGTTCTTCCGTGGAATAGAGGGCAGTGCCATCTGA
Organism: uncultured Anaerolineales bacterium; assembly: GCA_965372765.1. Taxonomy (GTDB): domain Bacteria; phylum Chloroflexota; class Anaerolineae; order Anaerolineales; family UBA11858; genus B10-G9. Next base: position 2,290 of record CBDVDO010000320.1, on the reverse strand, counting down.
TCTTAAAACCACCAGCACCCGGTATTTTTCTTTCTTTAATCCCAGCAAATCGTCCAGCCGGACAATAACTGCATCATCCGGGCGCAAGTCTTCCGCAATCCCCTTCTTAATTAATTCATCCACAAATTCTTTGCCTTGAAATTCCACTTCGCTGTTGGCATAAAAACGGTCAAAGTGAATATCAAGCACATCATATAAATCACGGAATCCATCCACTGACCACTGGCGGGTTTGTTTCCACAAATCCACAATTTCCGCTTCCTGCCGGTCCCATTTGCCATATAGTTCCCTGATTTCAGATTCCAACCCGGGATCTTCTTCCAACCGTCGGTTAGCTTCGGCATAAAGATCGCCCATCCAGCGGGTTGCGTCTGCTGGGGGTGTTTCTCCAGAATGGAACTTTTGATAATTCCAAAGCCATTTGATTACATGCAGTCCCATATCACCGTAATAATTGGCCCGGATCACATCATAGCCGGCAAATTCCAGGATCCGGCAAACGGCGTCTCCCAGGATGGCAGATCTCAGGTGTCCTACATGAAAAGCTTTATGGGTATTTGGCTGGGAAAATTCCACCATCAGGGTTTTCCCCTTAGGATCTCCTTTCCCAAAAAGATCGGCTGATAAAACGTTATTTACAACCCGGGCGCTGAATAAACGGGAGTCAAAATATAGATTCAGGTAACCACCTGCAGCTTCAATCCGGGAAAAATATTCTTGTGAAGGAAGATTCTCCGCTACCAGCTGGGCGATTTCCCCTGCCCGTTGGGGGACATTCAGGGATTTCCCGCTTTTTGCTTCCAGCGCAGCAATTTTAAAAAATGAGGTAGAAATGCCCCATTCACCAGAAAAAGGAACAGGAGCCCATCCCATATCTTCCGCAAGGGGGATAGAGTTCTCTTTAAAAATAGTATAAATCTGCTGCTCTATTTGTTTCTGTTCTTTCTGGAACATATAGCTGCCCGAGAGATAATTATGATTTTTAGATCTGTATATTCAGCTGGATTTTCAACAGGTCCGCACCGAGATTATAACATGATGGGTCCCTGTGAAAACAAAAAGCGGGAGCAGTTAAAGCTCCCGCCGGGTTTCTCAATTGGACCTGTTGGGTTTAGGCGCCTTTTTCCAGGGCTGCCAAACGGGTCATAAGCCGTCCTTTTCTACGGGAGGCATTATTTTTATGAATAACGCCTTTCGCGGCAGCTTTATCAAGCGCTTGTACTGCAGCTGCGGTGGCTTCCTGAGCAGATTCCAGATTTTGCTCTTCAATCTCAAGGAACGCTTTTCTTACCAGCGTTCGGGCCCGGCTCTTATAGGATCGATTCCGTAATCTTCGTTTTTCGTTCTGTCGTTCTCTTTTTTGTGATGATTTTAAGCCCAAGGTAATTCCTCCAATCAATAACTTCACTTCCCATCTATATCAGGGAATATTTTATCATAAAGTTGCTTTGTTTCTTCGAAGGGACATTTTAAGGGAAGGAAGGGTTTTTGTCTAGTCCTTTGGTCAGAATACATCATTCACTTCATGATAAGCTGCCAGAAGCAGCCCCTGGCTCATGCCCCCTACTAGAAAGACCTCAAACATGTTATGATGAAAACCCCAGGTCAGCCTGGTGATTGCGCCCTGTTCGCAGGGCGAGGAAAGTCCGCACTCCATAAAGCACGATGCCGGATAACGTCCGGGGCGGAGAGATCTGCCGGATCGGGCCACAGAAACAAACCGCTCCTTCGGGAGTAAGGGTGAAATGGTGGTGTAAGAGACCACCGGCGCAGGCAGTAATGCTTGCGGCCGGGCAACCCCCATCGGGAGCAAGGCCAAACAGGGATGAACTCCTTCGGGAGGGGAGACTGCTCGTCTCCCTTGAATACCAGGTAGGCTGCACCGAGGAGCGCTGAGAAGCGCTCCCCAGACAGATAATCACCTCAGTGAAAGAAAGGGAAGAAGCCCTCCGGGGTGTAAACCGGAACCTTCACCAGACAGAATGCGGCTTATCAGCTGGCCTGGGTTTTACTATCCCCACACTTTTTGATAAAATTTATCTCCGGGGTTGGCAAACATCAACCCCCTTATTTCATTCTGCCATACGAAATGGTTAAACAGAGTGTACATCGCTGCCCGCGGAGGGTCCAACATATTATAATAATGTAGTCAGTTCAAATCTGGATGATAAATGAATCAGATAAGGCAGATATATCATGATTAATTTTATTAAATACTCAAACCATTTTTTCGATGAACTGGAAGTATTTGAGGATATATCCAGGGGCCACAGTTATAAGGCCTATCTGC
>CBDVDO010000319.1:0-2496 GCA_965372765.1 uncultured Anaerolineales bacterium | reverse complement strand
GGGTTTTTTTCTGATCGCTCTTCTGTTCACTCACCCGGATAATATGAAGTGAGGGTTGGAGGGGAATATATTTTTTCTTTACTGGGTCATATACAGCGGATTTTTGTTTTCCATCGTATTCGTAAAAACTAGTTTTACCATCTTTAACCATTTTTTCCACCCAGGGGGCAGGGGGAAACCCCGCTTCTTTTTGCTGAGGAATAATGGTTTCAATACCCAGTAGATCCCAGATTTCAAAAGGCCCAGCCTCGTGCCCAAAGCCCCAACGCATTGCATCATCAATTGGCTTGGGAGTATCTGCAATTTCTGGGACCCGGTGGGAGGCGTACGATAGGCCCTGGAGGATCGTGGAACGAACTAGATCAGCAGCACGGTCATCTTCTCCCATAAGTTTTCCCAACCGTTCTCCCAGATCTTCAATCCCTTTAGCGTCTTTTACGGAATCATAACGGATTTGCTCCGAGGTTTCATACTCCCTGCTGGATAAGTTGAGCGGCCAGAATTCTTTATTGCCATCTACGATGACCTGTTTATAGAATCCTTGTTTTGTTTTGTTTCCCAGGCGGCCTTTCTCTACCATGTCGTGGATTAACTGATTTGCAGGTTCCGATGATAAATAAGGCATAGCCTGGTCATCTTCCGGTAATGCTTCAGTCAGATTGGTTCCAACATGCTCCCAGACATCAATTCCCACCAGATCCAGCAGCCGGAAAGTGGCTGATTTTGGGCGTCCGATCAACGGACCGGTAATGCTGTCAACTTCCTTGACGGTATATTCATTTTTCAGGATAAAATCGAGCGCGAAGGCACCGCTGCCAAATCCTAACCTGTTGGCAATGAAATTTGGCGTATCCTTGCAAAGTACTACCCCTTTGCCCAACCTGTATTCCGCAAAATGACTGATTTTATCAACCACTTCAGGGAGTGTGTCCGCGGTTGGAATGACTTCCAGGAGTTTCAAATACCGGGGCGGATTGAAGAAGTGAGTTCCCAGGAAATGTTCCTTAAATCCCGGCGATCGGCCGTCCGCTATTGAAGTAATAGGTATCCCGGAAGTATTTGTGCTGACGATGGTTTTTTCTGCCCGGATCTCGTCAATTCTTTTCATTAAATCCTGTTTGATCCCTAAATTCTCTATGATGACCTCAATGACCCAATCGGCGTCTTTTATGACCTGGAAATCATCCTCCAGGTTGCCGAGCTGCACCGCGTTGGCAGGTTTTCCAGAGTAAAAACTGGCTGGCCGGGATTTTAGGGCGGCCTGAAATCCCTGGTTTACTATCCGGTTCCGGACTGGCTTGTCCTGCAAAGTTAATCCCTGATTTTTTTCTTTCTCAGTTAACTTATTGGGAACGATATCCAGTAAATAAACCCGGACACCGGCATTGGCAAGGTGGGCTGCAATAGCCGCTCCCATTGTGCCAGAGCCAATCACCACCGCATTGTTAATTGAATAGTTCATATTATCTCTCCTCATTCCGGAGCAGCAAAAACAAAAATTCAGATTTGCTGCTGCCAAATGAAATGGGTTTATTTCTAGTTAGCGCAGCTGACTTCCCCGGTAGCCAAGAATGTTACGGGCGACAACAAGCAGGTTTATTTGCCCTGTACCTTCAAAAATGTCGTTGATTTTTGCATCCCGGAACCATTTCTCAAGCAAATATTCCCGACTGTAACCCAGCGGGCCCATAATCTCCACTGCTTTCTGGGAGATGAAGGTAGCAACTTTGCCCGCTTTAACCTTGCTCATGGAAGCGATCAAGGAATTGGATTTTTTATTGTCGGCCATCCAGAGGGCTTTTACAGTAAGCAGCCAGGCAGCCCGAAGTTGAGTTTCCATGTCAATGATTTCCCGTTCCAGGTTGGTCATTTTCTGCCGGGGCAGACCGTAGCGGATAGTGATCTCTTCTTCAGCCAGCTTTTCATGAACAAACTCCAACGCAGCCCGGGCCACGCCCAGGGCAGAGGCTGCTACTATCGGGCGGGTTGCGTCAAATGTCGCCATGGCGCTTTTATAGCCCTTGGTGCTTTTTTCGATGGTGGGAGATCCAAGAATATTTTCAAATGGAATGCGGCAGTCCTGCATGACAATGGAAACAGTATCGCTGGCCCTGATTCCAAGTTTTTCTTCCATTTTGGTTACTTTGCAGCCGGGTGTGTCAGCTTCGATGACAAACGACCTGATACCCGCCCGCCCTGCTTCCAGATCCAGGCTGGCCCAGACAACAATAAAGCCTTTTGAATCAATCAGGGCTTTGTGTCCTGCGGTAACAAATATCTTTTCGCCATTTAGGATCCATTCATTGGTTTTTTCATCCAACACCGCAGTGGCTCTGATCGCAGAAGTATCGGAGCCGGCTTCGGGTTCTGTCATCGCCATGGCATCAAATACTGGCTCTTTGCCCTGGAAGCGGCTTAAGAAGCGTTTTTTCTGCTCGGGGGTTCCCGCCGCACCGACAGCCGCGGCTCCAAGCATGCCGCCGGGGGTGCAGAGAT
>CBDVDO010000318.1:0-2508 GCA_965372765.1 uncultured Anaerolineales bacterium | reverse complement strand
TGGTCCTGGCCGCGCTCAGCCAGCTGGAGGAGGAAAAATATGGCTATGCATTAATTAATAGCCTGGCTGAAAAAGGACTGGACATTGAACAGGGTACTTTGTATCCCCTGCTGCGCAGGTTGGAGTCCCAGGGTTTGCTTGAAAGCGAGTGGAATGTGGAAGGCTCGCGCCCCAGACGCTACTATCTGATTAGTCCCGAAGGATCCAGAACCCTGAAGAATCTGGCTGGGGAGTGGCGAAGTCTGACAAACGTAATGGAGAAATTATTGGATGGAATATCCAGTGAAGGAGAACAAAATGAGTCTAATTGATCGTTATATCCAAGAAGTGGGGCAGCGACTGCCGCGAGAAAACCGTGCTGACATTAAAGCTGAATTGCGATCCTTATTAATAGATTCGCTAGAAGACCGCTTTGGGCATGAACCGTCAGAATCTGAGGTTGAAGACTTCTTAATAGAATTTGGTCAGCCCAGAGAAGTAGCCGCCTCGTATTTTCCGGATGGTCAATACCTGATTGGCCCCAGTTTATATCCTTTGTTCCGGATGGTTGCCTGGATTGTCGTGGCAGCCGTGCTGGGAGCGCAGATGCTGGCCTGGGGAGTAGCGATCTTTATTGCCGGGGAACCATTTGCAGTTCTGGAAATGCTGGGATCCCTGCTGAACAGCATCCCTGTTTCGCTGGGATGGTTGGTGCTTACCTTTATCATCCTGCAGCGCTTTGATGTTCAACCAGATCTCGAAGATGAGACCTGGGATCCCCAATCCTTACCCAAGATCAATGAAGATGAGGATCTTAAGCGAGGAGAACTTATCTTTGGTCTAGTTTTCGGCATACTGATCCTGGTCCTGGTGGTCTTTTTCCCGCAGTGGATAGGATCTGTGACTGCTCCGGGTGGAAAGTTTTATCCTAATCCAGTAATTATTCAATACCTGGGTTGGATCAAAATTTCCCTATTGGCAGGCATCGGGCTAAACATATACCTGCTCTGGCAGGGACGGCGGAGCCCGGTTTCCCGGCTGGTGAAAATTGCTGAAAACCTGTTCAGTATTTTTGTCCTGGCTCTGCTGGTTCAGGGTCATACTACCTGGCTGGCAGCGCGGGGCGCGAGTGGCCTTTTTGACGCACTTGAATCAATCTCCAGTATCACAGGAGGAATATGGGAGCTGGTTGGCATGCACGCCTTCCGGATGGCTTTTGGGGTGGCGTTGATCGTTACAGTTATTGAAACCCTGGTCATGTTTTACCGGTTGGTAAGGGGAAAAATACAAACCAGAACTATTACGGTTTTGCCTTCGGTCTCAGTGTAATTTGATTACTGCCAATTAGTACAGAAAACGGTTTCCTTCAAGAGGAAACCGTTTTCTTACTTAAGGAGGATTATGAATAACTAGGCCTGGATATGTATTCAGATGAGCAGGTATAATCCAGTCAGGAGGAAACTATGTGTGATACTTTGATTGCTGCTGCTGAAGTCACCAAGAATAAAACCGCGATTTTTGCCAAGAACTCTGACCGCCCGCCCAATGAGGCTCAATATCTGGACTGGCTTCCAGCTCAAACTCACTCACCGGGAGTGAAGGTTCAATGCACGTATCTTGAAATTCCCCAGGCACGGGAAACTCATGCAGTACTGCTATCCAAACCTTTCTGGATGTGGGGAGCAGAAATGGGAGTGAATGAGCATGGTTTGGCTATTGGTAACGAGGCGGTTTTTTCAAAAATTCCGGCCAATAAGACACCAGCCTTGCTGGGGATGGATTTGCTCAGGCTGGCACTGGAGAGGGCGGTAACCCCCGCAGAAGCAATCGGTATTATTGTCGATCTGCTTGAAGAATACGGACAGGGAGGAAATTGCTTTCAGAAGAGCGAGTTTTATTACCACAATAGTTTTCTGATTGCAGGACCAGATGATACCTGGGTACTGGAAACAGTGGACAAACACTGGGCTGCCAGGGAGATTTCGCCGATATATACCATTTCCAATCTCCTCTCATTGGAAGACCGCTGGGATCGATCTTCTGAGGGTTTAAAGGATTTTATCCTGGATAAACGCTTTGCCAAGTCGGAAGAAGATATCAACTTGTCAAAAGGTTTCTCAGATTTCATATTTACAAAATTCAGCGACGGACGCAGGCGATGTGAGAGATCAAGAGAACTGCTGGCATCCAATGCCGGTAATATTTCTATTCAGTCTATGGCGGCGATCCTCCGCAATCATCAGGTTCATCCTGACCCGGTTACGGGTCTCGCGGGGGCGGATATTTGTATGCACGCCAGTTTTGGACCCATTCGCGTCAGCCAGACTACTGGCTCGATGATTGTCTCTTTGGAAGAAGGGAACCCGCTGGTATTTACCACGGGAACGGCTGCTCCGTGTACGGGTATTTTTAAACCATGCTGGGTGGATGCCTCCCCGCAAGAACAAACTCCCTTCCCGCAGGGTCATTATGATCCAAAAACTACCTTCTGGTCTCATGAACGCCTCCACCGGGAAGTGCTGCTTAATT
>CBDVDO010000317.1:0-2512 GCA_965372765.1 uncultured Anaerolineales bacterium | reverse complement strand
GGGGTAAAAAAAGTTCAACCCTGGATCCAAATTTAATTAAACCATATCGCTGTCCGGATTGGATCTGATCTCCAGGTTCTGCATAATTGATACACTTTCGGGCCAATATGCCTGAGATTTGTTTAACCATAATCATCCCATATTTTGTCTTGATTCCCATTACAATCTGATCATTCTCCAGAGAGGCTTCCGGACTGTAGGCAGGATGATTTTTTCCCTTTTGGTGAGTGACAAAATCAACTTCACCGTTTAAAGGTGCACGCTGCACATGAACATCAAATATTGATAAAAATATCCCAATTCGAATAAAGTCGATATCCAGATATTCTTTTTCTCTGTATGTTGTGATATCCGTGACAATACCATCTCCCGGGCTTACGGCAACGTGGGGTAAATGTTGAAATTCCCGGTCGGGATCCCGGAAAAAGTATAGTACCAAACCCCAGATCGCTAAACAAAACACCAGGAGCGCTATGGTGACCGCCCGTGGTGCGTATATTACTCCAATCAATGAGAGTAAAACAATAAAAGTGGGTAAGACAATGTATCTTTCTCGATATTTATTAAATGCCCAGCCTGGAACACGAATGTCTGATTTCAAGGTGTTTCCTATTGGTAATAATAAATCTCAATCAACAACCCAAGTATACTGGATAATTTAAAAGCTGAGTAAACTATTATTGAGTCGGCTTTATTTCAAGGATCACCAACTCCGGGCGGCACAAGAAGCGCATCCGTGGTGCAGACCCCCGCTCCAACCCGATTCCACGGGAGACCAGCAGGTATTGATCCGGTTCAATTTCGGTTAAACCTGCCGCCCAACTCCTCGGGACTAGAGAGAGTGTTAATAATGGACCAATTCCGGGCAGCTGGAATTGACCGCCGTGAGTATGACCCGCCAAAAGCAGGTCTGCGTCTATCTCGCCCAGGCTGTAATTAGGGGAATGCCCCAATACGATATGGTATTTTTCCGAACCCTGGATAACCAAATTCGTTTTTTCCGAATCCAGCCAACTAACTCCGGACAAAGTTATTAACCCCAAATCAATGGTTTCTGTTTTATTAAAAGTCCTGACGTCGATTTCCTGAAAAATTTCCGTCCAATCATTGTGGTCTACATTACCCTGCACAGCATAGATACCCAGTGGAGGTTTCAGCCCAGCATCTTTAATAATATTTCTAAGTTCAAGAACCGCAGTATGGTAAGTGTCCTGATCAAAGATCTGCAGGTAATCGCCAGCAAATAACACCAAATCCGGATTTTCAGCTGCAGTTAATGCCAGGACCCTGGTTTCATAAGGACCGGGGTTGTCGGTCTGAATATCAGCAAGCACTGCTACTTTAATGGATCTTTCTAATTTTGTTGAATAAATTGTGTTGTGGGAAACCTCAAGCCTTTGAGGTTCAATCAGGAAAGCATCTGCTGCCACCCCAAGGATAATAAGAACCAAAATCAACAGGGCATAAAAAAACGGACGTGCTTTATCAAAGAGCATAACTCCCGCGGCAATAAGATATAACGGAAGATGCAGAAATACTCCCCAGGTCAGGAGCTGCAGACGGCCAAATCCATCAACCGGATACAGCATAGCGCCGAGAACTAAGATAGCAACCTGCAATACTCCCACCAGAATCGTCCGCTCAATTAAACGTTCGTTTTTTACCCGATAGAGAAAAAATACAAAAACAACTGTGACTAAACCAACCACTGAATTATAAAAAACAAGGGCTTGGGTCATAAGTCTTCCTCTTCTGCCTGGTGAGGTTTAACATTAAATAACCGAAAACTGCCCTGGACCGCCGGTCCGATCAAAAGCGCAAACATGAGCGTACCGATTCCGACCGGTCCATCCAAAAGCCAACCTAAAAACACAACCAGCACCTCAATCACAGCCCGGGATAAACGGATACTTCTGCCCGTTACCCGCGAGACTGCCAGCATGAGTGAGTCCCGGGGACCAGCTCCAGCATTCACGCTGAGATAAACCGCAGTGGCAATACCACTGAGCAAAATCGAGATCAGAAGACCCGCGGTTTGTAACACCAGGTTGCCTTCCAGTGAAGGGATCAAGGTTAAGAAAAGATCCAACCAGGGTCCAATAAACAGAATATTGCCCACGGTCCCCCAGCCAATTTGCTCTTTCAGCGCAACTGCTCCCCCCAGGACCACTAACCCAGACAGTATCAACATGGTTCCAGGAGTGGTACCAGTTAGATCTGCGAGGGCGACTGCCAAGACTGCCCAGGGACCTGTGCCAAGTTCTGCCTGGATAATCAATGCGATCGCCAGTCCGTAAATTGCAAATCCGATTTGGGCAATTAAAAAGTCGCGGGGGAACGATTTCCATTGAACAGATTTAAACATAGGGAGCATCTTACCATATTCTTCCCCTGGAGGTGAGCTGCTCAAGATGCCTGAACTTTTGTGTCATTGCGAGGAGGGAAGTGTAGCTTCCCGACGCGGCAATCTCCTCATTAACAGGAGATTGCTTCGCTACGCTCGCAATGACAG
>CBDVDO010000316.1:0-2518 GCA_965372765.1 uncultured Anaerolineales bacterium | reverse complement strand
GATCTTCTGCATCAATCATCTTCCTGATTAATGCCGGGATCACGTGGGATGTCTCAAGATTAAAGTTATCACGGGGACCATAAAGATTGACTGGCAGAAGGTATATTGAATTAAAATCATACTGTTCCCGGTAGGCCTGGGATTGAACCAAAAGCATCTTTTTTGCCAAACCATAGGGTGCATTGGTCTCTTCCGGATAACCATCCCAAAGATGCTCTTCTTTAAACGGGACAGGGGTAAATTTGGGATAGGCACAGATTGTGCCAATAGCTACAAATTTTCCCACTCCCTGCTCCCAGGCTTCATGCAGCAAGGGAACACCCATCATCAGGTTCTTATAGAAGAACTCCGCTGGTCGGGCAAGATTCGCCCCGATACCGCCCGCAAGGGCAGCCAGGTGGATAATCAGATCTGGTTGAGCATCCTTAAGCATTCGCCGGATATCATTGATATCAGTTAAATCATACTGTTCAATGGTCGGGATAAAGAGGTCATTGGCGCCGTGTTCTTTTAAAGTTTTTTGAACGAACGAGCCCAGGAAACCATCACCGCCTGTTACGCAAACACGTTTTTTCTGCCAAAATATTTCTGATTCTGGATATGTGGATTTTTTGCTCATTAATTACCTTCCCATGCTGATAACTTGATCTTCCCAGTTATGCCAATCATCAAATTTCTCATCAACAATCTTTTTTCCTTCTCCTGGAGCTTCCAAACCAACTAACTCCAAATCGGCATCCATCATAATCCTGACTAAATCATGATAGCGGACTTTCGGATTCCAATCCAATATTCTTTGGGCTTTTTTGGGATCTGCTTCAAGATAATCCACTTCAGTCGGGCGGAAGTACCGAGGATCAATCTTTACGTAATCGTTATAATCAAGATCAACATAACCAAATGCTTCCTGAACAAATTCTTTTACCGTATGTGCTTCTCCGGTACCGATGACAATATCATAAGGCTCATCCTGCTGGAGCATAGACCACATCGCCTCTACATATTCCGGCGCATAACCCCAGTCTCTCTTGGAGTCCAGGTTGCCAAGGTAGAGCTTTTTCTGAATACCGGCTTTAATGCGGGCAACAGCGCGGGTGATTTTGCGGGTAACAAATGTCTCACCCCTACGGGGTGATTCGTGGTTGAATAAGATCCCATTGCAGGCAAACATCCCGTAGCCCTGGGAATAATTCCTTGTCACCCAAAAAGCATACAATTTCGCTGCCGCATAAGGACTCTGGGGTTGAAATGGTGTATCTTCACTCTGCGGGGGTGTTGCGCTTCCAAACAGCTCAGAAGTTGATGCCTGGTAAAACCGGGTTTTTATGTCTGTACGCCTGATTGCTTCCAGGATCCTGATCGTACCCAGTCCGGAAACATCCCCGGTATATTCCGGCATATCAAAACTGACTCGGACATGGCTCTGTGCCCCAAGGTGATAAACTTCATCTGGTTGAACTTCATGAATTACACGCTCCAAACTATCTGAGCTGGAAAGATCACCATAATGCAAATATAGCTTTACCTCTTCACCATTATGCGGATCCCGGTAAAGGTGATCCAATCTGCGGGTATTAAATGTGCTAGCCCGGCGAATGACTCCATGACCTTCATATCCTTTATGGAGAAGCATTTCCGCTAGATAGGAGCCGTCCTGACCTGTAATTCCGGTAATTATCGCTTTTGTCATAGAACAATCCTTTTCTTCGTATTCCAAATCTGCCTGCCTGATTCACAGGCAGATACATCCTTTGCAAACCCGGCTATTTTTCCCCTTGCAGCACTACAGAATAACCCTGAACCTCGAGAACAGGAATATCTTCCAGATCTACCACCTCAAATCCTTGTTCCAGGCAGGTTAATAGACAAACATCAGCAATTTCGCTATCTCCGATGACCTTTACCTGATGAAAACCCTGGGCACGGGCTTCAGCGAGCAGCTTTTTCGCATTTTGCCTGGTCTCCCGGTATAACCTCATTTGATTCTCAATATACTGCAGGGTTAGCTTTGCCCTTAAGGAAATTCCCTCAGGCGTGATGATGTAACGCAGCTTTTTCCTTTGAGCTCTTTTGGCTTTGACATATCCCTTGGATACTAATCTTTTTATATGCCAGTTCACAGTACCTACTGCTACATCCAGTATCTCAGCCAGGGTAACCTGGTTGATATCAGGGTTATCAGCTATTTTATCTAAGAGGATTAGCTCCCGGTTTTCCTGTGAGAGATCCATACAAAATCTTCTCCAAATTTTCTATAATTCAACACCTGAATTATAACTCAATTGACGATTAGGTCAAGAATTTCATAAAACTCTACAAATTGGTCTGCCAGTTATTTGGTATGAACAAAGGATAGAAAATTTTAAGGGATTAGCGAGAAAATCCTCTGAAACAAGCTCAGTACAACTTTCCTGAGAACAATTTTAGAAAAGGTTTCATTAATAACAACCATCTAGAATGGGCTTTTACCCCCCTCTCCTGGAAAGTTATCTCCAAAAACACTCTGGAGACCCTTTTT
>CBDVDO010000315.1:0-2542 GCA_965372765.1 uncultured Anaerolineales bacterium | reverse complement strand
ATGACGAAGAGTCCGAAGAAGAGTCTGATGACGAAGAGTCCGAAGAAGAGTCTGACGACGAAGAGTCCGAAGAAGAGTCTGATGACGAAGAGTCTGATGATGAAGAGTCCGACGAAGAGTCTGACGACTAGTCCTAGTTAATCCACTTAAGACAGTCAAAAGGGCAGCGAGAGATCGCTGCCCTTTTTAGATTCTAGTCCCATTTTCCGGTACAATTGGAAGAGGGAGGGAAGATTGTGAATTGGTTTAAAGAAACGATACAAATAGAAACCCGGGGGAAAGGACTTTATCCAATTACGCGCCAAATTTCCCCGTTGATCCAGGATTGGGGGATAAAGGAGGGTATTTGCCATCTGTTTATTCCTCATACCAGCGCATCCCTGGTGATCAATGAGAGTTATGACCCAACTGCTCGACAAGATTTAGAATATTTTTTGGAACATCTTGTACCCGAGGGGGAATCCTGGCACCGTCATACCCTGGAAGGCAGGGATGATTCTCCATCCCATATGAGATCCATACTGACAGCAACCAGTTTAAGCATTCCTGTTGATGGGGGAGAGCTTCAACTCGGGACTTGGCAGGGGGTATACCTGTTTGAACACAGAACTCAACCTCACAGGAGAAATGTGCTCATCCGCTGCTTATCAGCAGCTTGAGGGGGTAGATTGAATTTCAGGAAAATAAAAAAAGGGCTGGTCCTGTATATCGGGTTGTTGTTTTGTCTGGCTATTTGCCTTGGGTCATGCAGCCCGGATGATGCCAGCTGGCTGGATCCTGTTCCCAGTACCACACCGGCGGGGTTTTCTTCTCCTAATCAACTTTTCAATGTCTACTTTACAGCTCCAGCAAATGATGATTTCCGGGATGGCCCAGACCGGCTGCTGGCTGACTCACTGGATGGCGCCCGGTATCAAATTGACGCTGCTTTGTACGATCTTAACTTGTGGACGATCAGGAATGCGCTTATTCGGGCTTATAAAAGGGGAGTAGTTGTCAGGATAGTAGTGGAAGAGGATTCAATGGACCGGCCAGAGATCCAGGAATTAATTTCTGCTGGAATCCCGGTTATTCCGGATCAGGCTGAAGGATTAATGCACAATAAATTTATTGTCATTGACCAGACAGAAGTTTGGACTGGCTCGATGAACATGACCATTAACGGCGCTTATCGCCACCTTAATAATCTGGTCCGCATCCGTTCTGTCCTGGTGGCGGAAAATTACACGGCTGAGTTTGAAGAAATGTACCTGGAAGGGTTTTTTGGAGAAACAATCCTGGAAAACACACCCCATCCGGTGATAACTATTGACGGTATCAAGATGGAAACCTATTTTTCACCGGACGATTCCACCGCTAAGCGTATTATCGAGCTGATACTGGAAGCGGAAAGGTCAATTGATTTTATGTTTTATGCATTCACATCAGACCCAATTGCTGATGCGCTCATTTACCAGGCAGAACAGGGTATTATTATCCGGGGTGTGGTTGATGCCTACCAGGAGAGTTCAGGATTGGGAGCTGAATACGGTCGATTGCGCGACCATAACCTGGAGGTTCTATTGGACGGGCATCCGGAAAAGATGCACCATAAAGTGATTATCCTGGATGAACGGATTGTGGTCACCGGTTCCTACAATCTCACCCACAGCGCAGAAACAAAAAATGATGAGAACACGTTGGTGATTCACAGTGAACAAGTTGCGGAGATTTATTTAAGAGAATTTGAATGGATCTTCAGTGAAGGGAAAATCCGCTGAACAAATTCGATAGGAGTGCAGTTTCTACTAGCAATGAACTCAAGTTGTCATGTATAATGAATAGACCTGATAAAAATTGATCGTTTTTTCTGAGGAAAGTGAAGATGGAAGACCTAAAATCCGGATCTACCCGGGAATGGAAACGGCTGATTAATGAATTCCAAAAGAAGAGTGACCGGGCTGTAGCAATTCTAGGGACCACCTATTTGAACACCCATCTCTCCCGACTTCTTGAGTGTTTCATTGTTGAGGACGAAAAGATTTCCAAGATGCTGCTGGGGGAAGAAAATCCGCTGGGAACTTTTGAAGCCAGAATCAAAGCAGCCTATGGATTTGGTTTAATCAGCAAGACAGAATATCATGACCTGGTCCTGATCTGGCACATACGGAACCGATTTATTCGCGATATGGGGGAAGGCAACTTCGCGGAAATGGAAATTCGAAATCTCTGCAAAAGACTGAAAATCCCAGACGAGGTGATTTTGCAGGAAGAAAGCCCCTCACCCAGGCGCCTGTTTGTGTTTGGAACAGCGATTCTAGCGCAGCAGTTGATGTATCGGGCCAATGAAGCCAACGATGAAAAGCGTGTTCTACGAGATAATTTTATCCTGGTAAATATTGAATAAAGTATACGACAGGTAAATTTGTGGTTTTAGTAGGGGGATTTGTTATTTAAGTTTGCGGCGATGGGGGAAAAAGATGCCGATTATCTGGATAACCAGCTCTTTTTTTGCGGGAGTCATAGCAGCTGATGCCCTTTCCTGGGGTATCTTTGCCTGGAT
>CBDVDO010000314.1:0-2567 GCA_965372765.1 uncultured Anaerolineales bacterium | reverse complement strand
CGATTGCCATAGAGAGGAAGATCCACAATGTTAGATAACGATCTAAAAATGACAAACTTTTTTCTTTCTGTTCACTCATAACATTCTCCTTATCTTTTCAAGCGAAAATGGCTGCCTCCACCTAAGTCATCTATTCGCACTTCAATCTTTCGCCCCCGCTTGCTGTTCTTTTTGCCGTTCAATACTCCAGAATAATCCTGCAAGTAAACCTAAAAATAAGATCAGATAAAGAGTGACCAATCCGATACTGGTGCCGTTTACCCAGGCCCCATACAGCAACCCGGCAACCGTACTGAACAGAGATACCCAGGCGACGTAAACCCAGGCCTTAACACGTCCGATAATTGAAGCGGTGATCAAAATGCTCTGCAGGCTGAGTTCCGGGTCAGAGATCAAGTAAGCCAGCAGTGGACCACGGTGCATTCCCAATTGAAGGAACATTTGTGCAATGGGAACCTCTACTAAAGTGGGAAAGTACATAAAGACACCAAATACCACACCAACAAAATTCCCAAGAATTGTATTTTGTCCGGCAATCGCCTGGATCCATTCTGGTTTGATTAGCTCGCGGATAATTCCAACGGCAAAGACGCCAACGATCAGGAGGGGGAAGATCTGTTTAACAAAGCGCCAGGTTTCCCAAAAAAAATCACGGGTTTCATTTCTGGTTAACTGTGTTGGGATCATCCAACCAAGCAAGAGGATAGTCAGCAGCACACCAAAGAATTTCCCGGTAAAGAGAAACGTTACTCCTCCGGGATAGGGATTTGTGGTTATAGACGCGATCAACAATGTTAATCCCACCAGGCCAGTTGATATCCAGGTCCAGAGATTAAATCCGTCATGGATCTTTTCTATACCCTTCCAGGCTGTGAGACCGATCAACGTTAATAAGGCAATTAGAAATGCGCCCTGCGCTGTGATCCCTTCCTCACCTTTGGCAGGATCAAAAGGTACCAGCCTGAGTAGAATGTCCTGGAACTGATTTATTCCCGGGAGAGGCAAATCCAATTGTAAATAGGTGGTTTTCAGCAAGCCGATTTGGAAAGTGCCAACAATTAGCAGCCCAACCAATACCAGCAGAAATATCACTGTGGCTTTTCGCATTAAGGCCTGTCCAGCAAACATCGTATCGGTTTTTTTATCGTGTTCAGCGTCTTCTTTTTGGAAAATCAGAGCCATGATGATGCCTACCCCAATTCCAAAAGTAATCGACAAAACCAACCTGGCAATTGCTAAATCCATACCAATCACGGCGCCGGTCTAGGTCAGGGCGAGAATATTAACCGCTGGAGCTACGAAGAGGAAGGTAATCGCTGGTCCTAATCCAGCACCTTTTTTATAGATTCCAGCGAAGAGCGGAATTACCGTGCAGGAGCAGACAGCCAGAAGGAATCCAGCGACAGCCGCAGCGGGATAAGAAATAAATTTGGGTGTATTCCGCCCCAGGAAACGGGTAACGGTCTCTTTCGGAATCAAAGCTGTCATCGCTCCCGCAATGTAAAATGCAGGGAGCAGACAAAGCAGCACATGGGCAGCTAAATACGACGCCAGGTTGCCTAATCCACCGTAGACCAGCTGAAAAATAAATTCGATTGTTGAAGTCATAATTGTCAATTGCCTTTTTAATACATTCGGTATATTGAATGTATTAATTGAAAAAACCCCTGGTGTGCAGGGATTTTCATTTATATTGATATTTTAGCTTTCTTCGAGTGCACTGGTCAAAAAGGATATTAACTCCGCCCGGGAAGGAATTTTCCCGGTCGAAACAACTTTTTCGTTAATAACCAGTCCAGGCGTGCTGAAAACATCGTATGACATGATCTTCTGATAGTCTGTAACCTTTTCAACCTCAGCGTCAATCGCTAAATTATCAATGGTTTTTTTCATTTCTTGTTCAAGGCGCTTGCAATTTGGGCAGCCTGCTCCCAAGATTTTGATATTCAACATCCAATAATCTCCTTGTTAAATTATTAGCCTTCTAACTTAGATTTCTGGATTACATTTTGGGCATTCACAGTTTTTTTGAATCGCAGTCTCGGATAATAAAGGTAAATTTTCTGAAGAGATTTCCAGCATCCGGGCAGTTGTTTCAATCAAGTCAAATACTTTTTTGTCAGCGACCCGGTAAAAAATATATTTACCATCTCGTCTGGTTTCCAGGATTCCTGCATCACGCAAAACCATCAGGTGCTGGGATATATAAGCCTGTCGTTTTTTTAACATCACCTCAAGGTGACAGACGCAGGTTTCCCCATGCCCAATGCTGAATAATATCTTCATGCGAATTGGAGACCCAAGCACTTTAAGATAATTGGCTATATGTTTTTCAGATGCGACAGTTTTTATATTCATTATTGTGAATATATTATCATCAGGGAATCCCCCAATACAGTTACATTAATCACTTCTTTTGTCCAAGAGTGAATATCAATTATTAAATTGAACAGGATTTTAGTACTTTTACAGATCGATGTGTTGGGGATCTTCCGGGCTGAGAACCGTTTTCCCTTCCTGTTCTTCGTAATCAAAAACAGCGATATCATCCAGCGGCAGGTTAATAT
>CBDVDO010000313.1:0-2571 GCA_965372765.1 uncultured Anaerolineales bacterium | reverse complement strand
CCTCCTGAGTAATCAAGTTAAAATCCCATGACTCCCTGGCGGAAATACTCAATAATTTCGGGAGTTTTTCAGGGTTAAGAACTTTCAGGAGTTCGTCTGGATTCTTTTTATAATATTCTACAGGTTCAATAAACTTATCATGAATTCCTTCCAAAGTTCTTATCCACCAGTCTTTCTCATCATCATAAACCGTTTCTGAAATACTCTCAGCCGAAGAACCACCAGCCAGGATCTTAAGTTGAGTCTCCCTGGAAAGGTTCTTCCAAACATCAGCTGAAAACCCCGTGGGTGGCGGCGGAGCCGGGATCTGCACAGTCTGATAATCCGGTACCTGGCGGGTGACAATTTTGGTACCGACCTGGACCTGTTGTTCCTCGTAGACCGGTTCTGTTACGTTAACAGTTTTGTACCCCGCAATTATCTTTTTCAATTCATATTTGGGCACCTTCTCCGTCACTGTCCGGTATCCTCTCAAAACTTTGACATCCCTATACTCCGAGACCTGCCTGAAGATGACTTTAGTGCTTCGATATGGCACCCTTTTTATCACTGGAACTTTTTTCCAGCGGGTTTCTTTCCGGGTTCCTATCATGATTCTCCGTGAACCAATAGTCCGGTAAACAGGGACCATCCTGGTGGTCTTTTTCCATTCCATCACCTTGGTGTTGCGATAGCGAGTAACTGGAATCTGTTGTTTAATCGTTTTAGTCCCGACTTTGACTCGTTTGGTAGTGTATTCCGGAATCTTTTTCGAAACGGTTTTATAGCCAACCTTAATCCGCCTGGTCTCATAAATCGGCACCTTCTTTTTGTATCCCCGGATGCCCACCTTAACTCTTTTGGTTTCATACACCGGGACTTTCAGCCTCACCGTTTTTAGTCCCCGGTAAACTGTCTTTGTCTTATACCGCGGCACTTTTACGGGATTCTGTTCCAGAACCACCGGGGCTGTGAGTCCGCCGCCAATCCCTTTTCTTTTAGGGTCACTCAATTTGCGGCGAAGATCATTGAATACCCGGCTGCTTTCAAAAGTTCCCGATTTACCAGCAACAAGAGTGAGCATGGATAACGCGCTGAAAATTCCCATCCAGGGCAGCATGGGGTCAACCGCTGCAGGCAGAGTTTCCTTTTCCACGATCAGCCCGGCGTTCCCCTGTAACTTCCATTGATCTTGAAACTCATCTGCTGGAACGGTCATTCGCCCCAAGAGCGGATCGTTATAGGTAACCCAATGCCCATCATCTGAAATTCCACTAACAGTCACAAAATGTCCTGGTTTATTTTCACCGTTGGCACCCAGAGAGACAACCACAGGTTTTCCCAGGCGGAGTTGTTCGTTCAGCTGCTCCAAGGTCCAGTTATGGAAAGCGTAGCTCCCGGCATATCCAAATTCCCTGGCAGTGTAAGCCAACTCCTCCACACCAGTTCCCCACTCATATAACAAACCCTGGCTGGAAATATGGGAGATCAGCTGATCATCAGTCGGTACTGCTTCTCCGGATGAAGGTCCAATAAAATCCATCACCAGGCCCAATGCATGGAGGCCGCAAGTCACATGGCTTGGGGCCTGAGTCCGGAGCGGAATTGCCAGACTCTTTACAATTGTCCGGGTACCCTGGTTTTGCTGAGGCTCTAATTGAACGTAGTCAGGCAAATTAACAAGAAAAGGCAGCTGGTTATTAAAAGCAGAAATGATGTCGGAGGGAAGGGTTTCCCCCTGATTTCCCTCCGACAAAACGACGTTCGGGTTAATCCCGAAAATCTCCGGTGCGGTCACTCGTTCCGGAGGCAGTGGAGTGGGTGAAGCGAGATGATCCCCCTCCGCGCTGACTAAAGACGGACCAGCAACCGCTGCCATTAACAAAAGTAAGCTTGCCACAAGATAACATTTTTTGATCATGAAACCCCCGTCGGCTGATCTCAATGAGGCAGTGATGAAATTCGATTTAATACTACTCCCATTAACAAAACCATCCCGGTCTATTGATTATCCCCCACGTCGCCCGGGATGTAATTCCAGTGTACAATAATAACCATTTCCTGTCAATAGCGTAACTATTACAATATATTTTTGCAATGTTTGAGTTTAGTGTCATCTGTAGGGGCAACTCGGCCTTTCGATACGCTGATGCATCGCATCAGCTACTCAAGACAAGTGAGTCGCCCTTTTTGATTAATCTGTCATTGCCCTTCGATACCCCTTCGATTACTCTCGGGGTCCGCTCAGGGTACTCAGGACAGGCTCGTGGCAATCTCCTGAACTTCACCATCGCCCGGTGATGCCCCTAAGGGGTGCTGCGCATAAATTCACGGGCTATGGTAAGTAAGTCCCTCTGAAGAGGGACTCCTCCCCCGTTTGTCATTCAGAGACTGCGAGGAATCCACCAGGTGATTCGATAACCAAGTTGATGGATCGTAACTTAGTCTTCAATGCGAATCCTAACCGCCCTGCCATAAATGAAAGGACTAAAAACGGCGCCCCGGTGGGGCTTGGTGTCATCTGTAGGGGCAACTCGCCGAGTTACCCTTTTGGATTAATCTGTCATTGCGAGCGAAGCGAAGCAATCTCTC
>CBDVDO010000312.1:0-2574 GCA_965372765.1 uncultured Anaerolineales bacterium | reverse complement strand
CTGCTCTACTGTGACCCCCGGTTGTGTGGAGAGCAGCATCATCCTTCTGGTCTTATTGTCATAACCAAGAATCCCCAGGGTAGTTACTACCCTATATGGTCCAGTGCCGGGTGGCAATCCTGCTTTCTCGCGCGCGCCTGGACCGGTCAGGTAACCAGGGGTGGTGATGAAGTCAACTTTTTCCACGAATCTGATCTGATCATGTTTCATAATCGCGATTGTCCGCCAGCAGTGAGATCCGACATCATTGCCGCCCCCGCTGCCAGGCAGCCTGACTTTGGGATGGTCGTGATCGCCGATCACGGTTGAATTGAGATTGCCGTAAGGATCAATCTGGGCACCGCCCAGAAAACCGTAATCTACAAATCCGCGCTGGGCAGTTTCCACGATATCCAGAATGCCGGATGCCGCCAGAGCTTTGTGGAAAGTGCGCCTTTCTCCCACGGCCAGGGGGAGATCTTCCAGAATGGCACCTGTGCCGCCAAATTCAAAAATACTCACCAGATTAGGAGCGTGCATTTTCTGTGCCAAAGCCGCTGCAAGCATCGGAATCCCGGTGCCGATAAATGCTGTGGAATTATCCTCCATCAACCGGGAGGCGGTGCAAATCATTAACTCGTTGGGGTTGTATTTGGGTCCTGTCATGGTTATGCCTCCGGTACCATGTCCTGTAACTCGCTCAATCGCTCACTACCGATGAGATCCAGGTATGATTGATGATCCTTCAAATCATAAATATATTTCTGGAGGTACTCCTGGGTTGTATCAGGATCTTTTGAGGCTTCCACCCAGGCTTTTATTTGCGGTTCATCCCGCTCATATTGGTAACACATTTCTCCGGGATGGGACCCAAAGGGTGCCTGGATAACCGCATCAACAAGATAATAGGGAATTATCGTCCTGTCAGGTTGCTTCCGGATTTCATCAGTGGAGACTATTTCTTCCGTGCTGATCAGGAGACGTCTGGAAGCCCGGGCAAGTTCAAATGAAAAACCCATAATTCCATCGATCTGGGCGTTTCCGTATTTATCAGCCCGGTGGACATGGATCAAGCCCACATCAAGGATTAAGGCAGGAAGGAGGGCCACTGGATCACCAGTAAAAGGATCTTCGACCACTTTAGCCGCGCTGTAAGTAAGGGTGTCGGTTCCAAGCATTGACCGGGTTGGCAGAAACGGCACACCCATTGCCGCCGCCTTAAACCGCCAGGCAATGGCTGCGTTGCTCCATTCCACACAGTGTTCCACCCGGCCGCTTTCTACTTCACGGCGAAGGCAATTGGAGATGCCGTACACTTCCATTCCGATATAAGTATGATCAAGGGCTTTAATGAGCCCTGCGCCAAGCAGGATATCCAGCTCGTAAACTCCCTGACCAGCCACATAGAGATCTTTTTTTCCCTGGCGGACTATTTCGTTGACCAGGGATTGCGGACAGCGCACGGTGCCGTAAAGCTCGGTCCCGATGTAATCTCCATCATGGATAAATTTTTCGACGGCTTCTGCTTCCGTCATAAGTTTATCGATTAATCCGCGAGGTTTGGTTCTGTTGTGTTCCCGGAAACTGTTGAGATCAGGGGGTTGGAGCATTTTTCCCTTTCCGGAAGTGATCACCTTCATGTTTACCCTCCTGAAGTTATGGTTTGTCTCTGCTAGCAGGATTTCATTTAGAGAAGAAAATTTTTGACTGCTTCTCTGGAATTATCAATCCGCTCATTTGTGTAAATTTGGCGCAGCCAGGAAGGATAAACCATTCTCGGTAAGTGCCTGGGCTGTTTTATTTAATGCGATGAATTTATCCTGGAAATTTCCAGCCAGGGCATCCCAGTCTCCAGTTTCCATGATCTCTTCCTTATCGCGGAAGTAGTCCAGGATATCGGATGGGTGATCTCTGGTTTGGTCAATTTCAGGGTCCGCGCCCTCATGTTTGGCGGAGATATTCGCTACATGATCGGCAATTTCAATCAATTCATCGCGGCGAATGTATGGTTGGAGAACAATGCTCTTATAGGTTTCCGTGATGTGGTGCTCAAAGCGGACAATATCTTCAAAACCTAATTCCTTGCGGAACTGGGCAGTCAGCTCCATACTCTGGTTGTCAATAGAATTGCTCCAGTTAAATCCAATCAGAGGGGAGGTACCGTCATCCCTGGTGAACAATTTTGCGCCCAACAAAGTCCAAAGGGCTGCATAGGGATTGTCGTTGCCCATATATACTGAGATCTTAAATTCGTTATCCACTCCCAGTCGATGAAGCATATAGCCCAGCAGCACCGTGCCAGGATTGATATTCAGAACCTGGCGGATCCCGTAGGTTGTGTAGTAGTAGAGGAATTCATCCAGCCACTTTAATGCATGTTTGTTGGGCTGCCCCACTCCGCCGAAATACCCCGTGATGGTTGCCGGACCGCCGAGGTGGATATTGGAGCCGTCTGTCCCCTTGGTGTCCAGGGTTTCTACATAACTTGCGCCGAAAATCTGCATCGCTGCAGCAAATGATGCCAAGTCGCCATCCTCTTCCTGTTCTTTCATTTTTCGGACCCGGATAAACCGCGCCGGCATCAGCATCTGATTT
>CBDVDO010000311.1:0-2608 GCA_965372765.1 uncultured Anaerolineales bacterium | reverse complement strand
CGGATTATTTCGGATATCAAATCCCTGGAAGATTTTTATGTCCGCTCAGCTGCTCCGCCTCTGGTTGCCCTGGCAATCGGGCTGGGCACATCCCTATTCCTGGGTCGGTATCATCCGATATTTGGAATTTTGCTGGGTTTCTTTTTTTTCCTTAGCGGATTTATCCTTCCTCTGTTGGTTCGGCTTTTGGCCCGCAAAACCGGGGAAAAGTTAGTCTCGGAGCGCTCTCTGCTGACAGAGGGGCTGGTCAATTTTATCCAGGGGCTGCCAGATTTAATAGTCTACGGACAATCAGAGGAGAAACAAAACCAGCTTGAAAATATAAATCAACGCTATAACATCGCCCAACTGAGATTAGCGCGAATCAGCGGTCTCAACGAAGGATTAATGATTCTATTAAGCAATCTGGCTATGTGGCTGGCCCTGATCGCTGCCATCCCGTTAATTCAGGATGGCGAGATTGCCGGAGTGATGCTGGCCGCCTTGGCTCTGCTGACACTGACTTCGTTTGAAGCTGTCCTACCCCTGCCCCAGGCGATGGAAACGCTCTCCAGCTCTCTGAAAGCCGGTTCCCGGCTGTTTGAAGTGGTAGATACAGAACCCGTTGTGGTTGATCCGGTCAACCCGATATCATTCCCCTCCCACTTCTCTTTGGAAGGGGAAAATCTGAGTTTTTTTTATCCCGGCAGCCGGCAGCCAGCCCTGGATGAGATCAGCTTCCACCTTCGCCAGGGAGAAACACTGGCAATCGTCGGACCCAGCGGTGGGGGCAAATCAACTTTGACTAATCTGCTGCTGCGTTTCTGGGGAGATTATCAAGGAAAGCTATTGCTTGGGAAGGAGAAGATATCGTTATCTTCTCTGGCCCAGGAGTCACTCAGGCGGCATATCAGCGTGGTTTCCCAAAATGGTTATCTCTTTCACGATACAATCCGGGCTAACATCACCCTGGGTAATCCAGACGCCAGAGATGAGGAAATCATCACTGCTGCCAGGAAAGCCAGAATTCATGACCTGATTCACTCCCTCCCGGATGGCTATCTCACAACCATCGGTGAACGCGGCCAGCGGTTGAGCGCCGGAGAGCGCCAGCGAATCCTGATTGCCCGGGCAGTTCTTAAAGATGCACCGGTCTTTTTGCTGGATGAACCTACCGCCAACCTGGATCCACTGACAGAGCGGGAAGTGTTGGATACGCTGTTTGAGATCCTGAAAAACAAAACTGCCCTGCTGGTGACACATCGGCTGGTCGGATTGTCCCGGGTGGACCAGATCCTGGTTCTAAGCCGAGGACAGATAGTGGAAAGGGGAACCGAATCAGAACTGCTATCGAAAGATAGCTTATACCGGGTGATGTGGTCCCATCAAAACCGCATCCTCCACTACTGATAAATCGTGTAGATGGGCGGGATTAATCAGAATTTACTTATTTCCCAAACATATCCGATTTGGATATGATGGAGGACAATAATACAAGGAATTTATTAGACCGTATTATTTAATTAAAAACCCACAATTTCTGAACCTGATGTGGGCTATTGAGGAGTAATTATGAATAAACATAACGCGAAATTCTGGTTGAGGGTTTCTTACTGGACCGGCGCAATTGTTGACGGAATCGCAGCTATTGCCATGCTTTTCCCCAAATTAACCCGGTTTTTTCTGGGTTTCGAACCCATACCAGATCCTGCCTATAGGTTTGCAATAAGCATGGGTGCAGCCCTGATGTTGGGTTGGACAGTGCTGCTGCTCTGGGCAGACCAGGATCCCCTGGACCGAAAAGGTGTGCTGCTGATCACGATCTTTCCGGTGATATTAGGAATTGTCGGCACGGAGATCTATTCAGTTGCCAGCGGATTCATACCCCTGGGCAACATGGTCCCCACCTGGGCCCTGCAAATCCTGTTGATTTCCCTGTTTTCCGCAAGTTATCTCAATGCGATCCGCTACGAGCGGAAAGACCAATATGCTGTGTAAACTAATTACGGCGAAATCACACTGGAAAGAAGAGGGCAAGACCCACTAAAAAATGATCCTCTTTGACGGGGTTGAATAACTCTCCCTGGCAGTAAGGAAAACTTTACAGAAATCTTATACGTGTGTGAATACAGAATGTTATAATAGTTTCATCTGTTCAATTCAAAAACATCAAAGGAGAAATCATGGCAAAGAAAGGAATATTCGGTTTGTTCGGCTCCAAGGAAGAGAAAGAAGAACCAAAAAAAACTGAAGAAAAATTCATAGATATGAAAGGAAAAATATCTACCGCAGATCCAGAAATGGCTAAGGCAGCTGCCGTTAAGAAACAGGCAGCAAAGTATCAAGCCAATAAGGGTAAAAAAGTCATCAAGAAACATGTTGTAGTCAGCGGCGATACCTTAAGCGGGATCGCAAAAAAATACTATGACGATGCTGGCAAATACATGGTGATCTACAAAGCCAACAAAAACCTTATCGGAGACAACCCGGATCTGATCAAACCCGGCATGGACCTGGTCATTCCCGAACTATAACAACACCCAGTACCCTTCCCTTTGACCCGGGAAGGGTATTTCTTTATCAGTATCGATTTACGCTGAAATTCAGCGTACAAAGGAGTTCGTCATGG
>CBDVDO010000310.1:0-2609 GCA_965372765.1 uncultured Anaerolineales bacterium | reverse complement strand
ACAGAGTGGCTTTCTCTGAGACCGTTTGCAGCAACCTTTCATTGGGGATAGTGATTAATGTATTAACATGCGGCTGAAGTTTTAACAAACCTTCAGCGGCATTCCTCTGGCGTCCACCAACCTCAAAAGCGAAGGGTTTGGTGACTACTGCAATGGTAGCAATCCCCATATCTTTAGCGATCTGGGCTGCTATAGGAATGGATCCCGTTCCTGTACCACCGCCCATACCTGCGGTCAGAAAGACCATATCCGCGCCTTCCAAAGCCAGAGCGATATCACTTTTACTTTCCAGTGCGGCCTCTTCGCCAATTCGGGGGTCTCCCCCGGCGCCTAAACCGCGGGTCAACTTGGGTCCCAACTGCAGTTTAACGGACGCCTGGCTGAAAGCCATGGCCTGCCGGTCAGTATTGGCAATAATAAATTCCACCCCGGATAAACCAAAATGGATCATGCGGTCCACCGCGTTACTGCCTCCGCCGCCCAGTCCCATCACTTTAATGACAGGGATATAAGGAGGATCTTCCCAATCTCTTAATCGCTGATCATATACTTGCTCGTTAAACATAGTGATTACTCCTCTGACTCGATCCGGATTATCCCGGTGGGCCGCTGAATTCAGGTTTTAGTTATATCGCTGCTAACAATGATGCAATTTTTGTACCATCTCCTTCAATTCTCCTCACCATACAACCTTGGTTTCGGAGATGGGAGAGATCGTCTTCTGAAAAGTGTTCTTCACCGCCCAGGACAGTGACCTGGTCAGCCTGCACAGCTTCATCCAATGAGAACCCGATAGTGGGTTGATGTCGTTTAATAAATCCCCGGGTGACATTCAGGTGCCAATCAGCAATCCCCCACTCAAAGGTCGGGAGCAGCAAATAATGGGAAAAGCGGAACCCCTCAGGGGGTTTTTCAACGGTTTTCGCTTCCCCCTTTAGAAAATGGTTCACAATAGGCTTAGGCGTGCCATCTTCTTGATACCAGCTGTGCTTCCCAGCACAACAGCTCTCTTCCGCAGTCAGTACCAGGAATGCCCCGCCGATAACCTGTTCGGGAAGAGGGTTCAAACCATCCACTTCCTGCCTGGAAATCAGCTTGGCGCTATCCAGCAAAAGTTGATTCAGATCCTGACCATCCGCTACCGGACCTTTAATACCCAGCAGCAGCAGGGGTAATTTCTTTTCCAGGATTGCTTCTGATAAGGTTAAGTACCATTCGGCGATACGGAATCCGCGCTGATCTTCCGAGTTATCAGGGGTGGAATAAGGCTGCGCTTCGGGCCAGCTTTCCGGTCCTCCGCCTCCCCAGGACAAGGGATTTTCATTCAAAGGGGCATAGGCGCTGAGTATCAAGCGGTCCAGCAACGGAGCAGATGCCCGGCGTTTAATCCCATCCAGGGAACCCCGGAGGAAAATCGTATCCCAGTAATCCCCTCCTGGTTCCAGGGGAGGAAATACCGGAACCAATCCTACCATCACGGCAGCTTCAGCCAGGGGAAGAAAGCCATCCAGGAAACGCTCGGTCAGATCTGACTGCGCCCAGGACTCGGATCCCCAACTTTCCTGCATATTGGGACGGTCAAACAAAATGGCGTATTTAACACCCCATTTGTGATAAGTTTCAAACAATAACAGCATTTCTTCCACTGCGGGCAGCTTTTCAGAATTGAGCTGAAAGTGAAGGACTGGGGTAATTTTCTCCCTTATCAAAGTGGTGATAAAGTGTTCCGGGATTGCCCGACAGGCAGGCGCCGGCAGCACAACCCAGGATGCGCCCAACTCTTTTAACCTAGGCAGCCAGAGATTAAGATCCTTCTCTGAATAATGATCGCTATCTAGCCGATAGTGAAAACCAACTTTTTCCATAATTTTTCTCTTCTTTCCAGGATTATTTCAGGATACTCCCTAAAAGTGCAAGGTTTATGCCAGCAAAGGACTGGCTCAGAAGGACAGCCCGACCTGTGTCCCTGGGAAAAAAGGTTCTGGTGCTATAATGCGGAGCATGAAGAAAATCCTCATCACCGGGGCGACGGGATTTATCGGAAAAGCCCTTACCCGGCACCTTTCGGAAACGGAGTACCAGGTCAGGGTGCTAATCCATCCTTCCCGGAAATCCCCTGATTTGCCAAAAGGAATCCCGGTTGAAGCGGCAGTATCGGGGTTAAACGATATCCGCGGCTTGCGGGCTGCCATGGTTGATGTGGATATTGTTTACCACCTGGCCAGTCAGGAAGCTCTCGGTGCGAGAGGCAACCTGCTGGAAACGGATATCCAGGGCACAAAAAATTTAGTAGCGGCTGCCCAGGATGCGGATGTAGACCGATTCTTTTTCGTCAGCCATCTTGGCGCGGATCGGGCGTCGGCTTATCCAATCATGACCGCCAAAGCCATTGCCGAGGATCACATTCAAAAAAGCAGTCTGGATTACACTATCCTGCGTTCGGGAATCGTATATGGTTCCAATGACCGTTTCACCGCCAACCTGGCCCGGCTGATTCGCTCTATTCCCCTGTTATTCCCCTTGCCTGGCCAGGGAGACACCTTGCTGCAGCCATTGTGGATCGAAGATATGGCCAATATCCTGCTCTGGTCCCTGGATAGCGATGAGAC
>CBDVDO010000309.1:0-2611 GCA_965372765.1 uncultured Anaerolineales bacterium | reverse complement strand
TTCTGATCTCAACATGGATCCTTGGCTGAGGGCTGTACTGAGTAGCATTAGCCCTTCGGCTACCACTTTGCTCTCGCAAAGTGTCCGCTCTGGGAGTTTTAACAAAGGGCTCTCAATGACAGATTAATCTCAAAGTCTCACTGTCACACCTTCTCCCCATCCTGAATAGCATGAGCACTTCGCTAAGCTTGTCCTGAGCGAACACCGGCGCCGAGCGTAGTCGAAGGGCATTCGATCATACAAAATCGATTACCCCCAACCTGGCCAGTTCATCCACGATGTCCTGAATCTCAGCCGAATAAGTCAGCTCAAGGTTGGCTTTTTCCATCACTTCCGCAATTGACAACGGCCTTGCCTGGGGAAAAGGAAGGTGGAAGAGGAACTTTCCCTGCGAGGCGGTCAAGTTAATGTTGTGGACCTTCCGCTCCCGCCCTTCTCCTTCCCAGATGGTGACCGAGCTGAAACAATCTCCGCTGCGGGCAACCGAATAATTTGCTCCGTTGTTTTTCATTTCCCGCACCAGGCGTTCTAATCCTTCTCCCGGGTCTTCCTTCTTAAACGCTCCCAGGTCCACTTCCAGCTTTAATTTAGTAGTGGTCAGGTTATACCGATAGTAGGGTCTCTTCTTTTCATGTACTTCAGTTTTATTGACAATACCTAACTCAGCCAGGCCGTCCAGAAAATCTTGTGCGGTCCGGATATGCAGCCCAAGCCGGGAAGCCGCTTCAGAGGCTGAAATATCCTGGTAGTTTACCAGCAGGATAAAGAAATCCTCACCATAATCCTTTGCCAGGTATGAACTCATTAATGCAGCAGTCTTGTAATCCATCAAGCACCTCAACTTACATGAATGGGTTTAATCTCAAGGCATTCATCATATCAATGATCCGCGTTTCCTGTCCATTCTTGGAAAACTCCAAAAATTCCGCAAAGACATCTCCCAGGGATTGGCAGAGCTGATCAAAATCCAGATCTTGCTTAAATAACAGGTAGTCTTCCTGGGTGATATTCACAGAAATATTTCCTTCATAGTCAATCGCTACCCAGGTATCAGTTATATAATCCTTCTTGATTCCAAGCAAGTAGGGCAGGTCTTTCCCGGGCAAGGCAAGTACAAATACCACCCGGTTATCCTCAGGAAAAGCAAACGTAATTAAATTTATGGTCATAAAATCAACAAAACGGATCATTTCTGTCTTGCTAATCTGCACTTGACCTGCCGGACGGGGTCGAGCCGTAAAACTATCCCCAGTATCCTCCACCGGCATAGCCGCTAACTCAAAAACCTCTTGTCCCCGCCATTTAAGTTTCCTGTTAAAGCCCAGATAAGCAACAACCAGCATCATCACATAAAACCCCGCAAAGAATATTGGAACCAGTCCAACTTCACCGTTATTATCAATCGCGTACGGGGTGCTGACACAAACTAGACCCAAAAATACCATCCACATTGTGAGTGCCAAAAAACCGGGGTTTCTTGTCCTCCAAAGGGTGAGGAACGGAGAAAGAGACGCTAAAAACATCATCCCCCCCACCGTATACAATGCTGGTTTGGGACCGGCTGTCGCCAGGACAATGAGAAATGTGGGTATCATCACCAATGGAAACCAAATAACTTTTAGAATACTCTGATCTTTTGTTTTCCTTTCAAATATCATCTTGCACCTCTTTTTCCTTTCCTGTCTATGCTTTATACTTCATTTCACTTGAAGTATATCATATATTCACTATATGTCAAGTGCTTTTTCTGTTCCCCCTGATACAAACAAAATAACCGCCCTGGCAGGGCGGTTATTAATCGTATATATCAAAATCACCTGGTAAAGTGGTTTTATAAAAAATTACGAACATGCATGGCGAATCACATGATCTACAACCCCCTCCAAATCCGCCGGATCATCCACAATATGTCCTTCCGGCAGCAATCCGCCCTCGTGCAGCCGTTGACGGGTATAAGGTGTACTCACTGCAACCACATTCATCCCGGCATTTAGAGCGGCCTGTACCCCGCTGGGCGAATCTTCAATCACCAGACTCTCCCCGGGATTCACACCCAATTCCCGTGCTGCCAGCAGGTAAATTTCCGGGTCCGGCTTGCCGTATTTGACATCATCCCGGCTGGCGACAAAATCAAAGACATCATTCAACTCCAGGATTTCCAACACCCGCTTCACTTGAGAACAGTAAGACATGGTTGCCAAACCAACTTTGCAATTCTCTCGTCGGGCTTGAGCCAGCAGTGCCAAATTGTGGGGCCACTGGTTATCCCGGATCACCTGCGGGTCCGCCAGCATCTGCTGGTAAATCGCCAGGCGCACCTGTACAAATGCCTGCCATGGTGTGGAGACACCGAATCCATCCAAACGTTTCCTGGCTATTTCCTTTAAATCAAAACGCTCCACCAGGCTGCTGGCCACCTGCTGACGGGAAAGCCCCACCACATCTTTAAACGCCTCCAATACCTCACTTTCCTTGATTTCAGAGGGGCAGAGTTCAACTGCCGCCCAGGCATAGGAAAGAGCTTTTAGCTTTTCAGTTTGCACCAATGTGCCATCTAAATCAAAAATCATCGCTTTGATCATAGGATTCCATCTCCCAGAACCTGAATGAA